>JAKBCQ010000779.1 GCA_021807585.1 Planctomycetota bacterium
CACGCCGATCAACTCGGGATCGGCGGTTTTCGATAACACAACCATCGCCTCGAACCGCGTCGCCAAATGACGCTCCAACAAAGGCGTCAGCGTCGATCGTAACATCTCGAGATAAACCGAACGGAACGCCGGGTTTTTTTCGCTCTCACGCAGAATCAACAGCAGTTGTTTTGTGGAATTGGAAATCTCGATCGCCTGGTTCAGATTTGTTTTCTTGGTGTTCGAACCCGCGTTCGTCGAGAGCCACGCTTCAATGTTTCTCCGGCTGGTCAAACCCACCGCCTGCGCCGTTACGAACTTTTGAATCGTTCCCCGGTCGATCGGCGCCACGCCTCGTATCATCTCATCCAAAGGCTTGGAATCGAACCGAGATAAACCCGCAACCTCCGGGAATTTATTCGTCATCGCGGCTTCGACATTGGGATCGGTGAAGTGCTCGACCCCCGATTTCGTCCGCTTCATCTTGGACGCGTCGACCCCCGCGTGCGCCTCGTCTTGATCGTCGGCGTTCTCTCCCGGAGCGGGCTCGTCCTTGCCCATATCCATCCCTTCCATGCCGCCCCCCTTCGACGCGTCGGCTTTCACCCCAGCCGATTTGGCCCCCCCTCCCGACGCCTTCCCCTTCTCCGAGTCCGCCGATTTCCGCGCATCAGGACCCTGACCCAACAGCAACATCGGATACAGCAGAACCAACGCCGTTCCCCCGGCCAGGGAAAGGAACCGACGCCCGGGGCTCGAATCGATCGATCGGTGCATCACGAATAACCCCATCTATAACTTTTCAATCATTCCGCCGTCGACGCCGATTATCCCCGCGCGAAGCAGTGATCATATGCTTCAGCCGATTGTCGCGGGATCTCGCGAACAAAACGCGATCGGTCAAGCAAACCTGAATCCATCATCAAAGCGGCGATGAGATGTCCGGGCGCAAAACGCTTGAGCCGTGGGAGTGTCGATCGACGTCGCGTCGATCAACCCTTCAATGGCGACGCGCCGTGAAACAATGAGCCGAACGCCCCTGCACGCGCCGCGACCGCGCATTTCTTACGCCAAGATCTTATCTATATCAAGTTAACCCGCGTAACCGGGCAAGTCAAGAAACCGCAACCGCATCGTCGGCTTGATCGACTCGATAACCCGCGAAGATCGCGCCGCGATCCCCAATCTCAACCCGCGATCGAATCGTCGATCACCAACGTCGCCGGCGGCGCCCAATCAAAACGTTGATCGATGACAAACAAGCATCATAAACCTGGATGCGTCTGGGAAACTCCTTGAACGAGAGAGCCGACTCCGACGCCGACTCCGACGCCGGCGCGGTCGCCGACCGCTCGAAGGCGGCTCGTCGACCCCCTCGTTCCCAAATTCGAATTGTCAAAGAGCGTCCCGGCCCGATCTCACGGTCCCCCGGGCTTTTGAACTTCACCGATCCAACCCGCGCGATCGGCCGGTATCGGATTTTGATCGGATATCATACATTCACGTATCGATTATTCCTTTTGGTTAATGTGCGTTCCGAGCGCGATCGGACCCGGCCGAACGATTACGTTTGGCACGGCTGAATCATGGGTTTTGGGGAACATCGTGATCAGCATCCCGGCGGCGTTTTTCTGATGCGTGACGATTCCGTTCGACGTCGCCTCGCTAATGTAATGACCGTTGGTTGTCGGGGTTTTGATCGATTGATCAACCGAATCGAGCCGCTCGGGCGATTGAACCTCGGCGCCATCGACCGGCTTGAGATCGACGACATCGTCCGGCGCCGACATTCCAAGAGCTTCCTCATCCTTCCGCTCAAGATTCGTCTCGATCGCCGGCTCGGACTTCGTGGAATCAGCCGGCGAAGCCGCCAAGACCGGGTTCTCATCTTGATTCTCTATGATCTTTTTTTCAGAATGGTTGGAATCAATGCATGTAAGATCCTCTCGATGATCTTCGATCTCCGGAATCACCCGGCGCAATCCTTGCCGCCGTTCCTTTTGCAGTCGACGCAATTCGGTCATCGTACTTGCCAGACACCGTTGCAGATGCCCCTCGTACTTGATGATCGTTTGGATCGTCGGCTGATCGGGCAAGATGCGCCTTTCCTTGATGCGTTTGGCTTCCTTGCGAACCCGATCCAAACCGTCTTTGAGCTCGGGAAGCTTCGCCGCCTTCGCTCCCGATCGCTGAAATTCCTGAAGGTAATCGCGGAGATCCTTTCGGATCTTTTCGATCGTCACCGCCTCGGAGCGGTCGCGAGGAAGCTCGGGATGATCGAGCGCATGGATGAACTCCTGGATCACGTCTTCAAGGTCGAATTGTGTCGCGGTGATTTCGTAACGAATCACGCGATTGAGCCGCCACAAATGGAGTGCGGCACGCTCCGCGTAGGCGGTCTCGAGCGCTCCCAGGGGACAAAGCTCGCGAACGACGGTCTCGCGATGTCCGAGCCAATCTTCGATCGTTTCATGTGCTTCGATCACGGGATCGGTCGCGCGGATCCCGTTTTCGAGCGTGTTCCGAACCGCGCGCGGCCTGCCGGATTGAGGATCGGGCTCGTTCGATGGGTTCGAATCGCGCGCATCGGCGAATTGGGTTGCCTGCGAGTTGTACATAATCGTTGTGCTTTCTCGTGATCCTTATCGGTTTTGTTCGGTTTTGTCGCGGAAATATCGTTTGCGAGAAGATGGAGCGAGTTAAAGCCGATTCAGCACGATCGATCGCGCCGAAATCGAGCGTCCTTCGCCATCCTCACCACGATAATACGATTTACGGGATTATCAGTCAAGAGGTTGGCCGACGGGTTTGCATTTTCAAAGG
>JAKBCQ010000780.1 GCA_021807585.1 Planctomycetota bacterium
GGAGAGCGACGAATTTTCATGTCGTGAGGGCGACCGAGTGGACGGGGGCGGATTTGGCGGCGTCGGCGGATGTGATTGTGGCGAAGGCGGGTTATGGGACGGTTTGTGAGGCGATGGCGGCGGGGGTGCCGATCATTTATCCTCCACGGGTGGGGTTCGCCGAGCATCGGGCTCTCGATCGCGCCTTACGAGTTTGGGGGGGCGGGACGGCGGTTTCGGCGCGCGATTTTGAGGAATTGCGTCTTGATCGCGCATTCGATTCCGCGTTTTCGGTTCGACCTGGTCCTCCGCCGTTTTCGAGCGAGGGGGCGTCGCTTGTGGCTCGGCGGTTGCTGGAAACGCTTCGGGGAACATCGTCTGGTTCGTTGTAAGTCTAAGGATTCCAGCATATTATGTCGAAGGCAACCTTCTTTGGGACGGGTTCGGATCGATCGTGTTTGGGCGCGCGTTTTGCGTGATTGAGGTGTCGGCGGGGTTTCGAGCCGGCCGAATTGAGCCGGGTGAAAACCTTGGAATAGTGAGAGTTGGACGCTTGCTTAAAATCGGCCGTGATTTATGCTAGATGGATACGAGAATTCTCTCCCACGTCGCCGTGTCGAGCGGAGGCGTATTGGCATGCGGCGAGAGTCCTCATCACACTCCCACGAAGGAGGTCGCGATGCTTCGAGGTGTTTGCGGGACCGCCGCGTTCGCTTTGGTTTTGGCGATCGGCGCGTCGTCGGCCGAGGCTCAGTATTACAACAACGGCTACGGGATGTACGGTTGGGCGGCGACTCCCGGCGGGGACATCGCCCGCGGGATGGGCGTGTACGCGATGGGGCTTGGTCAATTCGATCTGGCGAACGCGTATGCGAATTCGATCAATACCGATACCGCGATGCGTTGGAACGCGGGGCTTTGGCAAGCCGAGCAGCTTTATTATCAAAATCGATATGAGAATTTAAAGAATCGTCGGATTCGTCAGGCGGACGCGGCGAAGTCGGTGTCGGAGCGTCTCAAGGATCATCCCGAGCCCGCGGACATCACGCGGGGAGACGCGCTCAACGTGATTTTGGCGCAGTTGACGGCGCCGAAGGTTCGGTTGGTTTCGCTCAAGACATCGTCGATGGCGTTGCCGAGCCGGACGGCTTCGGAGATTCCGTTTCAGTACGCGTCGGAGGCGGTGGTGATTTGTTTGCAGCAGTTGACGGTTGAGAACGGCTGGCCGTTGCCGTTGCGTGATAAAAAGTACGACGCCGCGCGGAAGTCTTACGAAAAGTCGATCGACGATGCGCTTCGGCTCGATCTCAACGGCGATCTGACGCCCGATTCGATCGCCGCGGTGCGCACGGCGGTTCTTGATTTGTATCATACGTTCAAGGCGAATCCTCCCGACAGCAAAGAGGATTCCATGGTCGCCGAGACGTTTCTCAAGGGGCTGGCCGGGGGTGTGCGGATGCTTCGTAGCCCCGCGGTCGAGACGATCATTTCGGAGATCGAGAAGAAGCCGGTTCACAGCGTGGGGGATCTGCTCGCGTTCATGGAGATGTTCAATCTTCGATTTGCTCCGGCAAAAACCCCGCAACAACGGGCGCTTTATCAGAACCTGTACACGGTTCTTGTGGCGCAGCGCGACGAGGTGATGAAGAAGATCGACCAGGACGACCAGCAGGAGCTCGCGGGGTTGCCTGATAACGTTAAAGAGGGAAGCCCGGTGTCGGTTTTCTCGCGGATGGATTGGGATCACCTGCAACACAACACGCGCAAGCAATAAAGTGCGCATGACGGTTGTTGATGATTGCCGACGACATAATCGAAGGCTCCGTCGTGCGCGACCGCGGCGGGGCCGTTCGCACTTTCGGCGGCGAGACGGCGATCGGGTTGCGTCCGAGCGGTATCGGGTTTTGAGGCATGTCCGATCTTGTTCGGCGTGCGGGAGAGCTTGGTTCGTCGCGGAGCGATCGACGCTGTTCGAGTGGATGATCGGTGACGACGGATTTCATCGTGTTGGACGGCTCGAAGGCGTTGCCGACACGGTTCGCGATCGTCATGATAATGGAATCGTCGCGCCGAGCGGACCCCGCTTCGGGGGGCGCGGGAACGCGCGATAAGGTTGCTTCTTATGCGTACATTTGCAATTATTCTTGTGTTATCGACGTTGGCGGTCGCGGGGGAGCCTCCGGAAGACCCCGAGGGTTCGGCGATCAAATTGAAGCAGCCGAAGTCGATCGTCGCGGCGCTTGAGGATTCTTTTGTTGAGGCGATTGCGGCCGCCGAGCCTTCGGTGGTGGCGATTGCGCGGGTGAAGTCGGAAACGGGTGAGACGCTGGCGGTATTGGGTCGGATGGACCCTCAGCCCGATCCGGATCGAACGCGGGGGCTCGTCGAGCGTGATTTTCGCGACCGCGGATTCCGTAATCGAAGGGCGCAAATGTTGATGCGGCAGGGGTTGGCGCTCAACGATCTGGATCAAGACGATCTCGCCGACAATTTAGAATTTGATTATGGGTCTGGGGTCGTGGTGGGGAACGAGGGGCAAATACTAACGGCTTATCATGTCGTCAAGGGCGCCAGGCGATTGCGCGTGCGAGCGTTTGGTCGGAAGCAGTTCGACGCGGTGATTATCGCGGCGGACCCGCGGTGCGATCTCGCGGTGATCGTTCCGTTTGGCGACGATCCGCCCAAGCTCAAGCCGATTGCGTTGGGGAATTCGATAAAACTGCGGAAGGGATCGTTTCTGATCGCGCTTGGCAACCCTTATAACGCGGCGCGGGACGGAGCGGCGTCGGCGGCGTGGGGGATATTGGCGAACACGTCTCGT
>JAKBCQ010000781.1 GCA_021807585.1 Planctomycetota bacterium
GTAGATCCGTTAGTTTATTCTTGAGTCCGAAACGAAACCTTCAATCCAAGCCGTTATCAACCGCCGCTTTGTTCACGAACGATCGCGATCTTTATCTCGCGAATCTCGATCGGATCCGAATTCTCAAAAAGGCTTGCAAATTTATTTATGTTCACAAAAAAAATCAAGCTCGATGTTCTCATCAAAAATCATTTCAAGCCGATTTCGACCGATCGTCTGGCTCTGACCGAACGAAAGTTTCCCGACCGCGTTCGATCCGACCTGCAAAAGGGCCTGGAACGTTTTCTCGGCGACGGAGTCGCGATTCGCGGATTTCTTGGTATTTTGAACGTTTATGGTAATACGATGGGGATTGATTTCGCGGGTTTATTAGTCAAAAGTCATCGCGAATATCATCCTTCGCCGCCGGTTTACGACGAAGTCGACATAGGCGAGGATCGACCGATCCGCTGTCTGAAAAACGGCCTCTGGCTGCTCGAACGAGAGGGAATGAAGTTCGCCGTCCTGATGGAACGACGATTTCAATACGAACGACCCGAAGGAATCAAGGTGCAGGTAGCAGCTCTCGACGACGAACACGGCCTAATCGAGACCGGCAAGTTGTTCGACCTCCTCGAAGACGCGATCGAAACTTCGGTTTCCTACCGCGGCAAGATCCTTTCACTCGAAAACAATGATATGTATACAGGAGAATCAACCGGAATTCGCGTTCATCGCTTACCGTCGATCGATCGGGATCGCGTGATTCTGCCGTCCCGGACTCTCGAATTAATCGAGCGTAACGTTCTAAGGTTTGTCGATCAGAGATCGAGGCTCGCCGAGCGGGGCCAAGCGACCAAGAAGGGGCTTTTGTTCTACGGACCGCCGGGGACGGGGAAAACGCACACGATTCGATACCTCGCGGGCGCTTTGAAGGGACATACCACGCTTTTGATCGTCGCGGAGCAAATCACGCTCTTGTCCGAATATATGACCTTGGCTCGCCTCTTACAACCCAGCCTGGTCGTAATCGAAGACGTCGATTTGATCGCCAAGGATCGTCGAGAGATGTCCGGACCGTGCGAGCAGGCTCTTTTGAATAAGATGCTCAACGAAATGGACGGCCTCAATCCCGATAGCCGGATCCTCTTCATTCTTACGACGAATCGGCCCGAGACGCTCGAATCGGCGCTCGCTTCGAGGCCCGGTCGGGTCGATCAGGCGATCGAATTCCCCCTCCCCGACGATCGGGGACGCGGGCGACTCGTCGAGCTTTATTCCAAAGGGCTTTCGGTTTCCGACGACGTGAAACGCGAGATCGTCGTTCGCACCGCGGGGGTGAGCGCGTCGTTCATCAAAGAATTGATGCGCCGATGCGCTCAGTTCCACCTCGAGCGAAGCGACGACGGAGCGGTCGAGATCGACGACGTCGAGTTCGCTCTCGACGAGATGCTCTTCAGCTGCGGGTCGCTCAATCGCAAACTGCTCGGGGCGTCGATCGAGGGTGATAATTTATGTCGATAAATGATCAATCAATGCCCCTTAAGGCCGACCGCCGCGCGTGGGGTATTTGCTGGCTCCTCTTCGCGTCGACGACGCTGTGTTACATGGATCGGCAGGCGATCGCGCTCGTCGCCGTGAATATCAAAAGCGAATTTCATATTAATAATGAAATGTTCGGTTGGGTGATCTCGGCGTTCGCGCTTTCGTACGCGTTGTTTCAGGTTCCCGCGGGATTTCTCGCCGATCGGTTCGACGTGAGGCGGACTTACGCGATCGCGGTGCTTGCGTGGTCGATCGCGGCGATTGCGATGGGTTTTGCTCCGACGCTTTTGATTTTGATGCTCCTACGCGCCGCTCTCGGTGTCGGCGAGGCGTTCAACTGGCCGTGCGCGCTCAAGACGACCGAACGGCTCCTCTCACCGGCGGACCGAAGCCTGGGGAACGGAATTTTCAATTCGGGCGCGGCGGTCGGCGCGGTTCTCACGCCGTTGATCGTGCCGATCGTCGCGGCGCGGTTCGGCTGGCGGGTCGCGTTCGCGATCGTCGGCGGCCTTGGCTTCGTATGGCTCGTCGCGTGGATCGGTTCGGTCCGCGGCGAAACGGGAAGGAAGCTCGGCCGATCGACCGTCGACGATCAAGCCGAAGCGAATCGAAATCAATCCAATCAAGGTCCTTTATATAGTAGATATCTCGATTTAAACGCCCCGGACGGCGATCGTCGTTCACGTTTTCAAAAGAAATTATTAGTATATTGTATTTTATTGATTCATACAATCGTTTCGATTTTGATCGGGGTCGCGTGTTATCGATCGGGGCTCGGTTTGTACGCGATCTGGATTGCGATCGCGGAGTTTATGGTGGGGATGTTGATCCTGGCGGCGATCGCTCCGCGGCGCGTACTGGAGGGGGCGGAATGGGCGAAGAGTTTGGGCGAGATCGCGCGGAACCGCCGGTTCCTTGTGCTCGCTCTTGTAAGCATCTCGGTTAACGTATGCTGGCATTTTTTGATCAATTGGTTGCCTTCATACTTACAGCAGGATCGCGACTGGGGGTTTTTGATCGATCCCCGCGTGCGGGCCGATTCGGCGATCGAGCGGGGAATCGCGACGGTTTTGTCGGGCTTGTCGGGTCTGATTCGAGCCGGCGGGGGGGATGCTGCTTCTCCCGAGCGGACGATCGCGGCGATGTTGAGCGCGATCCCGTTCCTCGCCGCCGATTTCGGCAACCTGCTCGGAGGCGCGGCTTCGCGCCGCACGGCGCGATATGTTTCGTCCCCCGCCGCGGCGCGCGGGATCGTCATGTTTATCAGCGCGCTTTT
>JAKBCQ010000782.1 GCA_021807585.1 Planctomycetota bacterium
GGTCGCCATGGCGCTCGTCAAGCATCCAGGAGTGAACGCTTCTTACGAACCCGATGCGATCGTCGAGCACGGCTCGGTGAATATCGGAATCGCCGTGGCGCTCGAAGGCGGTTTGATCGTCCCCGTGCTCCAAAACGCCGACCGACTCGGCCTCCGCGAGATCCGAATCGGTACCGAGGCGCTCGCCGGCGCGGCGCGATCGAATAAGCTCACCCCGGCGCAAATGACCGGCGGAACCTTCACGATCAGCAATCTCGGCATGTACGGCGTGCGCCAATTCGACGCCATCCTCAACCTTCCCGAGGTCGGAATCCTCGCGGTCGGCTCGGTCGAAAAACGACCCGTCGTCGACGGCGATAAACTCACCGTCGGAACGATGATGACCGTCACGATCACCGCCGATCACCGCGCCGTCGACGGCGCCCTGGCCGCCGAATTCCTCCGCTCGGTCAGGGAATTCCTCGAAGAACCCGCGGCGATGCTACTTTAAACGTTCGTTTATTCCTGAGATCCTTGATTTTCGACGACCGACCGACACGCACCGTCGATCGGTCGTTATATTAACGCCTTTAACGGATTCTTGATCAATTATGGCATATGATTACGACATCGTGGTGATCGGCGGCGGACCCGCGGGATACGCGGGAGCGATCCGCGCGGCGCAGTTGAAGAAGCGGGTTCTCTGCGTCGAGCGCGATAAGCTCGGCGGGATCTGCCTCAACTGGGGTTGCATCCCCACCAAGGCGCTGCTGACGAACGCGCATCTCGTCGAATTCCTCAAGCACAAGGGGAAAGAGTTCGGCCTCGCGGGAGCGCCTCCCGACTGGGATTTCTCGACGATGATCGGCCGAAGTCGCGAAGTCGCGGGGAAGCTCAATAAAGGAATTGAAGGTCTGTTCAAAAAATACAAGGTGGAATGGAAGCAAGGCGTCGCCAAGGTGACAAAACCGCACACCGTGGCGATCGGCGATCAAACCGTGACCGCCGAGTCGATCGTCGTCGCGACGGGGGTTCGTCCCAGGCCGTTGCCGGGAGGCGAATACGACGGCAAAACGATCATCTCCTACAAAGAGGCGATGACTCTGCCCAAACTCCCCAAATCGATGCTCATCGTCGGCGCGGGGCCGATCGGTCTGGAATTCGGTTATTTTTATAACGCGATCGGTACGAAGGTCGTCGTCGTCGAGATGCTCGACCGAGTCCTTCCCGGCGAGGACGACGAAATCTCCGCGGCGCTCGAGAAAAGCCTGACGAAACGCGGAATCGACATCCTCGTCAAATCGAAAACCACGAAAGTCGAAAAGACCGCCGCGGGGGTTAAGGCGACGATCGAAACCCCCAAGGGGAATAAAACGATCGACGCCGAGACGATGCTCGTCGCGATCGGCGTCCTGGGGAATGTTGAAAACCTCTTCGACGCCGGCGTCGGCGTGACGATCGAGAAAAACCACATCAAAGTTGATCAATATTATCAAACGAACGTTCCCGGGATCTACGCGATCGGCGACGTGAACGGACCTCCCTGGCTGGCGCACGTGGCGCATCATGAAGCGATCTGTTGTATTGAACATATCTGCGGATTTTCCGATCGTACGGTCGATTATTCGACGATTCCCGGCTGTACTTACACCGATCCCGGGGTTGCGAGCGTGGGGCTTACCGAGCGCGCCGCTCGCGACAAGGGGATCGACGTTCGGGTGGGTCGGTTCCCGTTCATGGCGAGCGGTCGTGCGCTCGCATCGGGAGAGACCGAGGGGTTCGTCAAGCTCGTGTTCGACGCCAAATACGGCGAGCTTCTGGGGGCTCACCTGATCGGCTCGCAGGCGACCGAGCTGATCGCCGAGCTCGTGATGGCCAAAAAACTCGAGGCGACCGAAGACGAAATCATGCACGCGATGCACCCCCACCCCACCTATTCCGAATCCGTCATGGAGGCCGCGGGACAGGGACTGGGAGAATCCGTGCATATTTGATCAAACTTATTCATTAACACGGTTTTCATCATCATGGCGAGCGCCGCGGGGGGGAGATCGAAGGCGAAGCGGAACGACGCGGGTTCGCGAACGTCGCCTCTCCGCGACCGTCGCGCGAAGCCTCGAACGTCGGTCGACCTTGTTCGATCGGGCAAGCGTTGGACCGCGGCCGATCTTTATCGCCGCTTCGGCGCGATCCCGCTCGAACGGATCCGCTTCGACCCTCCCCCCGGGCTCGCGGTCGAGGACGACGTCGTTCGCATCAACGATCACGAGGATCGCCTCTGCGAACTCGTCGACGGGGTATTGGTGGAGAAAGCCGTGGGCGCTCACGAATCGATGATCGCTAGCTTAATTATAAGTATTCTCGTAATCCACGTGAAAAAAGGCAATCTTGGAATCGTTTGCGGCGAGGGGGGAACGATCCGGTTGTTTCCGGGAATGGTTCGGATTCCCGACGCGATGTTTGTGTCTTGGGATCGGCTTCCCGGGCGTCGCCCTCTTGGGCCCGACGACCCTCCGATACCGGATATCGCTCCCGACCTGGCAATTGAGATTTTAAGCAAATCGAACACCCGCAAGGAGATGGACGATAAGCTTCGCGATTATTTCAAGGCGGGGGTTCGGCTTGTTTGGTATATCGACCCGCGGAAGAAAACCGTCAAAGCGTACATGAATGAAAATCATTTTGAGACGTTTGGGATTGATCAAACGCTCACCGGCGGGGACGTTTTGCCGGGGCTCGAGATTCGGCTCGCGTCGCTGTTCGCCGCGGACGCACCGGGCGATCGTTTACCGAAAATTTAGCCGTTATGTAATAAT
>JAKBCQ010000783.1 GCA_021807585.1 Planctomycetota bacterium
CCGATCCTCTCAGCTTCGACGCTCCGCGGCCCGAGCGAACGCGAAGCCCAATAACAATCCCTAATATCAATATTATTATTGCATCAATCGAATGGTACGCGGTTGATCCGCGGGAGGTAGCCCGAAATGTCGCGAGCGGTCGAGGGAGCGAAGAATCGGCGGGTGTACACGCCCGCGGTGGGGCCGAGGCTGCGGCCGTTTTTATGGATCACGCTGGGGGGGTTCGCGCTGTTGGCGGCCAACGGCGTGTATCTGGGGGTGATTCGCGCCGTGTCGTGGCGGCTCGACACCGCCAAACAAACGCCATTTTACTATTACATGTTTTTGCTTCATCTCGTGTTGGGATTCGCGCTCGTCGTTCCGTTTTTGATTTTTGGTTTGGGGCACTTGGCCACTTCGTGGCGTCGCCCCAACAAAGGGGCGGTTCGATACGGCCTGACGCTGTTGGGAACCTCATTCGTGGTGTTGATCACGGGTTTGATATTGGTTCGGATCGTCGGCGTGTTCGAGGTCCGCGACCCCAAGATCCGCGACGCGAGTTATTGGCTGCACATCGGCGCGCCCGTTTTGGCGATCGTACTTTATGTGCGCCATCGGCTTGCGGGTCCGCGGATTCACTGGGAGTATCTTCGCGTGTGGGGAAGTTTAGTGGGGGTCTTCGTCGTTCTGATGGCGATCCTTCACGCGCAGGACCCGCGGACGTTCGCGATGAAAGGCCCGCGGGACGGAGACAAATACTTTTATCCGTCGCACGCCAAAACCGCGACGGGAAAGTTCATCCCCGCCAAGGCGATCATGCTTGATAAATACTGCATGGAATGCCATAAAGATACGTACGATGGTTGGTTTCACTCGGCGCATCACTTCGCGTCGTTCAACAATCCGATGTATCTCTTCAGCGTGCGCGAGACGCGCAAGGTTTCGATCGCGCGCGAGGGTTCGCCCCGCGCCGCGCGGTGGTGCGCAGGATGCCACGACCCCGCTCCGTTCTTCTCGGGAGAATTCGACGACCCGAATTACGACGACGTCCACGCTCCAACTTCGCAGGCGGGGATCACGTGCGTAACATGCCATTCAATCGTTCATGTGAACAGCACCAGGGGAAACGCCGATTACACGATCGAGGAGCCGCAACTTTATCCGTTCACTTACAGCGAGGTCCCGGCGCTCAAGTGGATCAACAAGATGCTCGTCAAAGCCAAGCCCGAGATGCACAAGAAAACATTCCTCAAACCGCTTCATAAAAACTCGGCATTCTGTTCCACATGCCACAAGGTGAGCATTCCTTACGAGGTGACGCGCTATAAAGATTTCCTCCGCGGCCAAAACCATTACGATTCGTTCCTGCTTTCGGGAGTCGGACACGGAGCGCGGAGCTTTTATTACCCTCCCAAGGCCAAGAACCAGTGCGTGTCGTGCCATATGAACCTCGTCGCGTCGAACGATTTCGGCGCGCGCGATTTCGACGGCACGGGCGACCGCAAAGTTCATGATCACATGTTCCCAGACGCCGACACGGGCTTGGCGGCGATCGTCGGCGATAAAACGGCGCTCGACGCCCATATCAAGTTCCTCAAAGATAAGCAGGTACGAATCGATATCTTCGGCGTCCGCGCGGGGGGAACGATCGAAGGAGAACTGACGGCGCCGTTGCGCCCGAAAACGATCGCGTTCGAGCCCGGCAAGTCGTATCTGATCGAGGTGGTGACGCGGACGCTCGGTCTTGGACATCCGCTCACACAGGGGACGGTCGATTCCAACGAGATCTGGGTCGAGCTGATCGCCAAGGCGGGTGATCGCGTGATCGGCAGGTCGGGAGGAATCGATAACGAAGGCTACGCCGACCCGTATTCGCATTTCCTCAATGTTTATATGCTGGATAAAAACGGCAAGCGGATCGATCGACGCAACGCGCACGATATTTTCGTCCCGCTTTACAACAAACAAATTCCCCCTGGAGCGGGGAACGTCGCGCATTTCAGGCTTGAAGTGCCGAAGGGAATCACGGGTCCGATCGAGCTGACCGCGAACGTCAATTATCGCAAGTTTGATCGTAGATACATGGATTACGTGTACGGCAAGGGGAAGGGCCCCGAGTTGCCGATCGTCGTGATGGCGAGCGATTCGATCCGTTCTCCCGTCAAAGGCGAGGGCCCGGTCGACAATCCGCCGTCGCCGATCAAGGACGAATGGCAAAGGTGGAACGATTACGGAATCGGCCTGTTTCTTGAGGGGGAGGATAAAGGGGGAGCGAAAGGAGAACTGAAGCAGGCCGAGCACGCGTTCAAGAAGGTCGTCGACCTCGATCGTTCGGACGGGTGGGTGAATCTGGGACGCGTTTACCTCCGCGAAGGACGCATTCCCGAGGCGGTCGACGCGCTCGACAAAGCCGGGAAACATAAGACCCCCGCCGCGCCTTGGGTGATCGCGTGGCTGACCGGCCAGATCAATATGCGTAACGGGTATTTTGACGAGGCGATCGAGCGATTTGAATCGATCTTGGAGACGAAAATCCCTTCAAGGAATTTTGATTTCAGCAAAGATTACGAAGTGATCGACGCACTCGGATCGGCGTATTATTCGAAAGCTCGGCAGGCCAAACGGGGTTCCGACGATTGGCGAGCCGCGATCGAAAAGACGATCAAGACGTATCGTAGAACGCTCGAAATCGATTCCGAAAACATCGCCGCGCATTACAATTTGGGAATCGCTTATTCCGAGATCGCGGCGCTCGACGACGTGAAGTCAAGCGAAGACGATCCCGCTACGAAAGGGACGACTTCGGAACGATTGAT
>JAKBCQ010000784.1 GCA_021807585.1 Planctomycetota bacterium
GGTCGTTGAATCGGGTGACCGACCGCAAGCGCCGTTTGAAGCACAAGCGCGTAATCGTTCGTCATCAACGTCACCGGGAGCGGTCCGAACATATCCATATGCACAATAGCGTTCATGTCCCGCTGCAAATGCGCCACCGCGGTGGGATTCGCCCCCGTCGTCAAAAGCGCCTTGCCGAACGTGTAATTAAGCCCCTGCGCCTGCGCAGGATCGATGTTCTGAAGCGGCGCCGCGGCTCGCAATTGTTGATTAAATGTTTGTAAGTCGTCGGGTCGCGCCGTGTAGATAAATTTACCCTGAATGGCACGCAGGTCTTGTTGAAGTTGCTTGATAACCGGCTTGTCTAATTGGCGCCCCTGGACGATCTCTTTAAAGAAGTTCGGTAAGTTATTGATCCGCCGCGCCTGCTGTTGCGCCGTATTCAGTTGAGGTTGCGGGCTGAAGAACACGTTCGTTCCGTTGAAGCCGAACTGGCTCAGCACGGCCCGAGATTCGAGCCCCTCGGGTGAGGGAACGAAGCGGCGGCGGCGGCGATCCATCGAGCCGATCTCCAGCGTAAAGTAAGCAACATTCGCCCGATGTGCGCGACGGTTTCGGTCTTCGCCACACGGCGAAAATCTCGATCGATGTGGGCGGCGGAATTCTTACCAGAATCGCTCAAGTTCGCCCAGCCGAAATCCGAACCGATTGCTCGGGCTTCGATGCGCCTCGGCTCGTCGCCCCAACACATCGATTCTCACCGAAGATCACCGAACAACCGACGACACGATTCGATCGAGCCGAACAATCCGATCCCAAGGTTGTGAAAATCCTCGCCTCACAACCCGAAATCTTGCGGCGCGGAGCGAAACTCCTTGAGATCGAGGGCGTTGAGAGAGTCGACGGATCCGGGCGCCAACCGTCTCAACGCTTCTCGATCCCTTGATCAAACAATCGGGATGTCAAAGAGCGTCCCGGACCGATCTCACGGTCGCCCGGGCTTCCGAATTCGCACCGATGCTTTCGTCTTACGTAAGCGTCGGTTTGGGAATCATTGTAATGATAACTCCCGATGTTGATGGGTCGCGTACGACGATCCCGTTCGGGGTCGACTCGCTGATCCGATAACCGTGAGCGGTCAAGGGTTTGTTTGGCGGCGGAATCCTGGGGATCGGCGAATCGATTCGCGTGGGCGAACTCGTTTCGATCGACGAATCCAATCGCCCTGGCGAACCCGACTGGATCGGCGAATCCAATCGCCCTGGCGAAACCGATTGGATCGGCGAATCCAGTCGGCTTGGCGAAACCGTTTGGGATCGCGATTCACCGCGGGGAACAGGTGATCCGAATACGTCTTCCGCATGTCGGCAATTGCCGGCTTGTTCTGCGGATCCATCTTCCGCGTGACAAATGCCGGGTTGGTTTGATTCTTCGCCTGGGAGTGTGGATGTCGCGTCCGCGTATGCTCCGTCGGCGCCGTTTGGTTTGGTGAGATCGGGCGAGACGCTCGCGTTCCCAGGGGTTTCGATCCCCGGTGAGATCTCGTCCTGGGATTTGACTTGCACAGGCTGCCGGCCGTTATCCTCCGGCTGTTCATGGAATTTGGCCGGCGCGGGCCGCGGGGTTGTGTCCGCTTTTTGCCGATCCACCTCAAACCCCCTCAATCCTTGCCGCCGTTCTTTTTGCAACCGACGCAATTCGGCCATCGTCTGTGCCAGGCAACGTTGCAGATGCCCCTCGAATTTGATGATCGTTTGGATTGTCGACGGATCGGGAACGATGCGCCGATCCTTGATGCGTTTGGATTCGCGCCGAACGATATCGAGCCCGGCTTTTTGGTCGGGGAGCTTCGCGGCGTCCTTTCCCCAACGTGCAAATTCGGCGAGGTACTTGACGAGATGTTCGCGAAGCTTTTCCAGCGTGACCGCCTCGGATCGGTCGCGGGTGAGATCGGGGTTTTTGAGTGCGATCATGAACTCGTGGATCACGTCGTCGTGATCGAATGTCGTCGCGGTGTTTTCGTAGCGGGTGACGCGATCGAGCCGCCACAAATAGAGTGCGGCGCGTTCGGCGTAGGCGGTTTCGAGCGATCCGACGGGGCAAAGCCCGCTTACGACGGAATCGCGGTGCGCCTTCCAATCTTCGAGCGATTCGAATTCGTCGATGACGGGATCGGTCAAGCGGACTCCGTTCGCGAGTGCGTTTTTCGCCTCAACTGCTTTGTCCGCCTGGGATTTGGAAGCGACTGAGCGGTCTTCATCGGGCGCAGCGGTGTGATGCTGAGATTTCATGGCATTCATGATGTGGGCCCTTTCTGTGAATCGAGGGAGTTTTTGCGGTTGATTGAAATACGGTTCAGTTTTGCAAAGCTACGACAATATCTGTGAACAATCGGCGGCGTATTCGGCGGTTCAAGCCGATCGACCGGGCGAAAATCGCTCGATCGATGCCTTTCTAGGGAGAGCTTACGACATCCGGGACATCGACGTCAAGTCGATTTTAAGAAAATTGTGCTTACGGTGGATCCCCGTATCGGAACGGGGACGTTTCACCCGCACGCGCTTCGTGCTTGAAGGAGAAGGGGTCGGCGGCGAACCGTGCGCGACTCGCGATTGAGTGTGCGAGTCAACCGAAAACAACAGCCCGGAGCTCGAGCGAGTGCGCGATATCTCCACTCATACCAGCCCGAAGCGCGAGTTTTGGTGTTGCGCTTTTCCTCGGGGGACAAAGAGTAAGTCGTTCATTGACAAGAGATTAGATAACAGCTAAGTCGATCATCCGATTTGGAGCCGAGGAGGAAATGCCGTTCGAATA
>JAKBCQ010000785.1 GCA_021807585.1 Planctomycetota bacterium
GCCCGTGTGCAAGGCGGTGATCCCCACCCGGCATCAAGCGGAGATCCCCGCGGCGATCCATCAGGCGTTTCGGATCGCACGAGCCGGCGAGCCCGGGCCAGTCGCGGTCGTCGTTCCTTACGATTTTTGGACCAAAACTTGGGATTACCGTGTCACGGCTCCGCCGCAAATCCTCGCTCCGTTCGACGAACACGCTTACGGCCACGCGCTCGCTCTCCTTTCCAACAAGCGCAAGCGCGTGGGTATCTACGCCGGTATGGGATGCGTTAATGCTTATGATTCATTGGCGCGGGTCGCCGAGATCCTTCAGGCGCCCGTCGCGACATCGGTGAGCGGTAAGGGGACGATCTCCGACGCGCACCCGCTCGCGGTCGGCTGGGGCTACGGAGCGCAAGGAACGCGCACCGCTGAAAAAACGTTTAAAGACGTTGATCTTGTGCTCGCGATCGGAGTCCGCTACAGCGAGGTTTCAACCGCGAATTACGCGATCCCCAAGCATGATTGTTTGATTCATGTCGACGTCAACCCCGATAATCTCGGCAGGAACGTCCCCGCAACGGTTAAAGTCGTCGCCGACGCCGGTGTATTTCTCGCTCGCCTCCAGGCCGACGCGCAAGCGATCGCCAGGCCCGTCGATCACAACCTGACGCGTCGAATCGCTCAACTTCGTTCACTCGATCGCGAACACAACGGCCGACCGATCATCGAAGGCGCGGTCGATCCTATGTTCTTTTATTCACAATTACGTCAATCATTGGGATGCGAGGAACTGATCTTCGTCGACGTGACGGTGTCGACTCACTGGGCTTCGGAGGCGATCGAGGTCGACGCGCCCCGGCGCTATTTCACCCCCGCGAACAATCAAAGCATGGGCTGGGCGATCCCCGCGGCGATCGGCGCGCAGGCCGCAAGACCCGACCGGATCACGGTCGCGGTGACGGGTGACGGCTGTTTCCTGATGTCGGCGATCGAAACCTCGACCGCCGTCCGCGCCGGGCTTCCCGTCAAGTTCTTCGTCCTCGTCGACGGCGCTTACGCCTACATGCAAAAACTTCAAGAGCCGGTTTACCGCCGCACGACCGCGACCGAACTCGCCCGCGTCGATTACGCGGCGTTCGCGCAGGCGTTTGGGCTTTCGTATAACAGAATCTGTCAAAACGTCGATGTCGCCGCGGGGATTTCCCGCGCCCTCGCGACCCCAGGTCCCGTCCTCACCGAGGTCGACGCAAGCTACGACGGCCGCGAAATCCGCTGGCTCAACGCGGTAAAATCGAATTACATCAAACACATGTCGACCGGCCAGGGGGTGCGATCGATCGCCCGCATCTCGGCGCGATCGATCGCCTCGAAGCCCCAAAACGATTAATGGAATTGCTCATCTTTTGAGATACAACTATGATTTTCGGTATGATTTCACATGACGGCGCCGCCGTTGATTCTGACGATTTGTCCCGTGACGAATCGGGCGTTCGGGCCGATGAGAAACCGCGCCGCCTTGGCGATATCTTCGGGGTTACCCCACCGCGCCGCGGGGGTTTCGCGGAGAACGCGGTCGTGCCAAATCGAGCTCGCGGTTTCTCCCCAAGCGGTTTTAATCCAGCCCGGCGCGATCGCGTTGACGCGAACCTCGGGGGCGAGCGACTTCGCCAGCGACCTTGTGAACGCCATCACGGCGCCTTTGACCGCGGCGAAGAGCTGTCCCGAATCGCCTTCCATACCCGTCTCGGCCTGATCCCAGCCGATCGTCACGATCGATCCCCCCCCCGCTCTCTTCATCCGTTCGCCGACGGCCCGGCAAAGCCTGATCGTCGCGACGACGTCGACCTCCCAAAGCAGATCGAGCTTCTCGTCGAACGAGAGCTTGGCGTTCGCTCCCGTGAGCGTATCGGCGCCGGCGCAGTGAACCCACGCGTCGAGCCCTCCCCAAACCTCCCACGCGCGTTCGACGAGTTCGTCGCCTTGATCACGACTTTTCAGATCGGCGATGAACGACTGAGATCGAACCCCCAGGCCGAGGATCTCGTTCTTCACCGAATTCGCTCGTTCAGCCGATCTGCCGTGCACGCAGACGTTCGCTCCGCCCCGCGCCAGCTCGATCGCGGTCGCTCCGCCGATTCCCGACGTCGATCCCGTGACAATCGTTCGATAACTTTGTAATTCGCTCATATTTTGCGCAATGTCATTGATGATTAATCTTCGATCTCGCTCGTGATCGTCGTTCAAGATACACCGTCGGACGATCGATCGGAAACGAGAGCCGATGAAAAGCGTCGAGCGATCGGATCGGAAAATGTCGGCGTGGGCGAAATCATCGACCGGCGCACCGGGCTATCTCGTTCTCGTTCTCGATCCGCCCGATTCGGTGCGCGTAACGATTTCGTACTCAAGCAACCGTCACAAGGATGTTGAGCGGCGATTTCGAGGCGCGCCCCGAACCGGGACGCACCGAGAGCCCGCGAGGCGTTGATACCTCCATGTACCGAAACCGAATTGTCAAAGAGCATCCCGGCTCGATCTCACGGTCGCCCGGGCCCGGGTTGTTTCACCGATTCGGCCCGAGGCTTCGGCCGTGATCGGATTGAGACGGAACGCGTCGGTTTACAATTCGATTATTCCTTTTGATGAATGTGTGTTTCGAGCGCCATCGGACCGGGTCGGACGACGACGCTCGGCTCGGCCGAAGATTGACTGTGCGGCTCTCCTTCGGGGCTGCGAACCTCCTGGTGAGCCTGCTTCATGTCTGTATAAGTTTTGGGAGAGAGATACGCCGAGGCGATCCGGCGAGCGTC
>JAKBCQ010000786.1 GCA_021807585.1 Planctomycetota bacterium
TTCGCTCGCGGAGGGGGCGGTCGATCGGGTTGCGCGCGCGGTTTCGGGGCGATCGTTCGCAATCGGTTCGTCGGTTTTGGTCGCGCTCGCGACGCTCGCTCCCGCGGCGATCGGATTAATCAAGATACATCCGTATGAGTTATCGTATTATAATGAATTGATTGGAGGGCCGCGCGGAGCTTGGCGGCGGGGATTCGAGCTTTCGTACTGGTACGACGCTTTCAACGACAAGGCGATCGCCGAGGTGAACGCGACGTTGCCGAAGGGGGCTTCGATCTCGTATTCGAGCGATCTTTCCCAGCCGCCGACGTTTATCGAGCTGCAATCGCTCGGCGTGTTGGATAAAAGTTTTTATTTAAATTATCGCGAGGGGGAACCACCCCCTTATATGTGGCTTTTAACACAGGATTCGAAGACGACGGCGCTCACGCGGTTGTTGTTCGTGATGAAGCCCGCGTATGCGCTTCGGCCGAAACAGCTCGACGGTTTGCGGGTCTTTTCGATCGTCGATCCCGTCGCGGTCTCTCGCGCGTCGGCGCTTCAATTGTTGCTCGATCGTCCCGGCGTTCCCAGGCGCGTCGTTCGACCTCCCGATTCGCTCCGATTTTTAGCGCGATATCCGGGTTTGGCGCGATTTTTGGGTTATGAGACGGGCGTTCGAGGCGGATCGAAGAAGACGGGTGTTCATCTCGCTCCGCCGCTCGGGATCAACGAGGCGCTGTTGAAATGGGGCCGCGACGATCCTTCGAGTTTGCGCGCCGCGGCGCGGGCGATCGTCGATAAAAAGCCCGTTGATGAAGATCCCAACGCGCGAAAACTTTTTGACGAGATTTCGCGCTGGGAGGGGACGCCGAACGCGCGGCTGGCGCATGTGGTGCTTTTGACGCGTCCCGAATCGTTCGTCGAGGCGGTCGAATTGATCGTCCGCCGGCCCGACGCGTTGCGCAAGGTTATGCTCACACCACAATTCACCGATCCCGAAACGATCGGCGGGTATCTGGATCGTGATTTCTCTTCGCGGTGAATTGAGAACGATCGTTTTTTCGATCGACGTCGACGAGTCGGCGAGCGTTGGAAACGACTTCAGATAAGTTGATGACGATTCGTTTTTCATCTTCCCGCGCCGACGGCGTTCCGGGTCGAAAACGATCGCGCTCCGCGGGCTCGATTTTTAACGCTGAAACGGATCGGCGGGAAAATCGGCGTCGAGGATCAGCCTCTCGGCTTCAGGGAAGACGATTTCGGCGCGGAGCCAGACGTTCCAGGCGCCCAACCAGAGATTCACGCCGGCTTTCATCCCGGCTCGACCCGCGGCCAATAAGGGTTCGGCCGATTCGAGCGCCGACCTCGCCTCGGCGGAATGTCCCAACTTCGATTCGGCGATCCGATTCCCGTACCCTTGTCGGGGCCGATCGCTTCAGAGCGATCATCCTCCGCAGTCGGTCGCGATAGCGCTCGAGCAACCGCCCGAGCGCGGCGCCGTCTCCCTGGATCGCTTGTTCCAACAGCTTGGTCGATTCGCTCGGTGTTTCAGCCATAATCGTCATCATCACGGTTATATCCGCGGAAGAGGCGACTTTGGGGACAGGCGCGATCAAAGTTTTTTGAGCGCGGCGGCATCAAGCGGTTTCTCGTCCGCCGCATTGTGAGCGCGTCGAGGCGCTCGGCGCAGGCGAAACGTCACGAAGAACGATCGACCCGTCACAATCGGCGGTATTCCCACCCCGTCGTTCGCCGAGATCGTCGCCCCGCTTAATCATCTTCCGGAAGGGCCGACTCCGCCGTGAGCCTTGCTTTTAATTATATGACTTTTGATTAAATTTATAAAAGATCTAGTACATATCGGAACCCGTTTCAGGTCGGTGAATTCTGGACGCCAAAAGCATCCCTATTCCAATACGTTATAGATATTCTTTTCGGCTTCTTGCAAGTATGTCACTGGGTCGTTAAATTCCAATTGTATGCCGTTCTCGTTAATCTGATCTTCTTTCGAGGAGCACCAACATGCGATCTCCGCATCGATCCGTGATCGTCGGTATCTGCGCGGCGTTTGTTTTCACGATTTCGAATCGAGACGCCGTAGCCGAGTTGTTGGTTCAAGAGATCCAAAACACGACCAGAACGATCACCGCCAACGACCTGACGCTCACGTTCACGAACGCCTTGAAGGGGAACCCGACGCTATCGATCGTTCCAGGGGCGAATTTCCCCGCGACCAGGACGCCTGGGACGAACACGTATACGTGGAACTTCGGTAAAATGCCTTTGGTCATCCCCAAGGGATTGGCCAGGATCTCTTTCGACGATAACAACACTGGCGCACGCATTGATCCCAACGACGCGAAATCGTTTTGGACCACCGGACCAAGAGGGGGCACGCATATCGTCGACGCGCTCGGGTTGACGACGCAGAAATCTTCGCTCGACTTCAAGAACGGAAACGCCTTCGTTTCGCTCACCAATAACGAGAATTACAATGTCGTGTACACCAATCTCGCGCTCTACAAAGACAATCTGATCAGTCAGTTCCAACTCGGTCAATTTGATACGCCTACGGGAACTTTAGTCGGCGGAATTCCGTCGACGTTCACGCTCGATCCCGGCCAAACGACCACGCTCTCGTTCGGGAGCGTGAACCCGAACGGATACGAGTTCTTCTCGGCCGAAGTCGCGAACGCGAGCGATCCATCCAATACGTTCTACATCGCGGGGGGAGCGGCCGTTCCCGAACCGAGTTCGTTGATCCTCCTGGGAGTCGGAGTCGTCGCGACGGCGCTCGGCGAACCG
>JAKBCQ010000787.1 GCA_021807585.1 Planctomycetota bacterium
ACATCGCAGATCTCTATGATTTGCGCCGATCGGCCGAAATCCGTCGACTTCGCGCAATCGGAGCGCGAATCAACACATACATTCACTCGCTTGCGCTTCGTGCGCGTGACGAACCGGGGGCCGATTGTGCGAGGTTCAATGGCGCCGAACCCGATCGATCAAAGAATCGGTAGATCAAGCCGTTGCTCTTTGGCGATCCGGAACAGCTTGTCTTGGGCGCGCGATTCGATCTGCCGAACCCGCTCTTTGGTGATTCCGAGTTCGCGACCGAGCTGTTCGAGCGTTTGCTCTTTGTTGCCGTCGATTCCGAAACGGCTGACAATGATCCGTCGCTCACGCTCGTCGAGCCGACCCAACATTCCCTTCACGGCCTCGACGCTCCGCCGTTGCGCGGCTTCGTACTCGTGCTCGTCGACGCGCGTATCGGGCGCGGATTCGAACATCTCTTCATGTCCCGTGACGAAGCGATCGCGGCGGTAATTTTCCTCGGGGATCGTCCGCGCGAAGTTTTTCATGATCGCCCACGAGGCGTATGTGCTGAACTTGTTGCCGCGAGAGAAATCGAACTTCTCGACGGCGCGAATCAACGACATGTTGCCGTCCGAAACGAGTTCGAAGAAGTTGCTCGTCGGATTCACATGCCGCTTGGCAATTGATACCACCAGGCGCAAGTTGGAACTGATGATTTGATTTTTGATCTCGAGCGCTTGCTCTTGCAGGCGTTCGATCTCGTCGAGCTCGGTCGTCTTGGCGCGTTCGACGACGACTCGGTCGCGTAGTAAACTCGCGCGATACTTGAGGTAATTCATCTTGCGGAACAGATGCATTTCCTGCTCGCGTGAAAGGAGCGGCGTTTCGTAAAGACTCGCGAGATACGGAGGAAGCCCCTTCGGCGGCTTCGATCGACGCGGCGCTTTCCCCTCGGGCAAAGCCGGCATCGCCGCGAGGATCTCCTTCCGCTGAGCAGAATCGTCAAAACTCGGATGATGCATGAACTCGAGCTTCACACCGAGAATCCGCGTCGCACGCATCTCGTTGATGATGCGATAAATACTCGAACGCGTTCGCTTGAATTGCGACACCAAATTCTCAACCGTAACGCCCTGAAGATAACGCTGGTAAATCTTCGCCTTGGCGTCGTCGTCGATGTGCCCAGGGTTCGACGCGGTGATAATGGGCCGATCGGGATGATCGAGATCGTGCTTTTTGATGAACATGCGTATAGTCTCCGTGGAGCGGTCCATTTTCCGCGCGATGCGTCGCGCGATCTCAACCAGTCGCCCGCGACCGACCGCGGCCATCCGGCGGGCTCGACGAAGGATTTCGTCACGCTCGTCGTCGGTCAGTTGCCGGAACCGCGCGCCCCGTTCCACCCGAGCCCCGTGCTCGGAGACGAACCGCGCCACGCTCGATTCCAGAAATCCAATCTTCACCCTGCCGTTGATCACAAACCGACGCGCCACCAAACCCCGCTTGCGCCAGCGGGAAATCGTCCGATTCGAGACGTTGTACCGACGTCCCACCTCTTGAACCGTCATCACCGGTTCGGTCGCCTCGTCGATCGTGTGATCGACCGTCATCGCCAAATCATGCAAAAACAGTTGTAAATCGGCCCGCAAATCGGCGCCGTCAAGAACGATCGGCGGACCGTCGGCTTCGGGTCGAAATCCCGTTATCCGATAATATATGTACTCGTACGGATAACGCTTGTCCTCTTTCAACTCGCCAAGCAACGTTTCAGCGCGGTCGAGTTGAGCGATCTTTTGATCTTTGGGCGCGAACCGCGTTTGCTGGTCTTTAAGCTGACGTAACGGAACAAGCCGATACAGTTCACCCATTCCAGCCTCGCAAGTCCACCAAGACCCCAAACCGATCGATCGCGGCGACAACGTCCCTTATTCAATCAATCGGATTTCCGCCTCACACGCGACGCGCTTTCCTGATGATTTCCACACATCGCATCGCGCTCACACGGCGAAACGCACACGACAAATAGTCGCATCGCGCTTTCGCCATCATCCATGAAAGCCACCATAAGTTTCCACTCACTCTCCGCCTCGCAACGCCTCGAACGATCGCGTCGCGACGACCCTTGACTCGCCGTACCTTATATATACGCCGTTTCGTCAAGTTTGGGTCGAAAAAAATCGCGCGAATGATCGGATTCTTACAAATCGTCGGTTCGTCCACCAGATGTCGAATCGCATTTCTGATCCGAATCCCTCGCATCGATCGATGCGCAATCGCAAACATACACGGAAGAACCCATGAATGCGCTGCGCTCGCCACCGCCCGCCGAATCGGCGGCCCGGCGCTCCCATCTCAAAAAAGTCGACTTGGGTCGTGAGCGACGGATCGCTAGTCTTACTGAATCATCCCCGTTTCGTGACTTCGCCCGCGGGCGAATTATCCAAGGAGGGACGGCCATGCTCGCCTCACGGTTCTTCCCAGTTTCGGTCGTCGCGGTCGTTTTCCTCAACCTTCCCCAACGCCTCAACGCCGATGAGACCGTCTCGCTCGTTCAAACAAGCCGAATCGGCCAGGTCGACGACGTTCAGATCACCCTCGCCGCCCAAGGTTCGGTCCACGCCGATCCCGCCGAGGATAAAAACGCCAAGCCCCACCCGCTCCGCGTCACGACCCGACTCGAATTCGTTGAACATGTTCTTGAGATCGGTCGCGATCAATACGTCAAACGCTCCGCCCGTAAACCCAAACACGCCGAGTCCGAGATCGCCGGGGAAGTTCGACCCCTCGCGGTCTCGCTCCGTCCCGAA
>JAKBCQ010000788.1 GCA_021807585.1 Planctomycetota bacterium
ATTGCCGCTGCTCTGCGACGCCGATACGGGCTTTGGCGAGACGATCAACGTCGAGCGAACGGCTCGCCTGTTCGAGGAGGCGGGGATCGGCGGGATTCATCTTGAAGATCAGGTGTTACCGAAACGTTGCGGTCATCTTTTGGGTAAGACGTTGATCGAACCCGAGGCGATGGCCGAGAAGATCCGCGCGGCGACCTCGGCGCGGCGCGACGCGTCGTTTGTGATCGTCGCGCGGACCGATGCGCGATCGGTCGAGGGCTTCGAAGCCGCGGTCGAGCGGGGCCGGCTCTATGCGGAAGCGGGCGCCGATCTGATTTTTCCCGAGGCGCTCGAATCGGCGACCGAATTCGCCGAGTACGCCCGACTCGTTCCGGGGCTCAAGCTCGCCAACATGACCGAATTCGGCCGCGGCCCGCTGCTCGATTTCGACGAACTTGCGGCGTTCGGCTATCGAGCCGTGATTTATCCGCTGACGGCGTTCCGCGCCGCGATGAAAGCCGCCGAGGAGGTCCTCACGGTCCTATCGGCGACGGGATCGCAACGCGAGACGATCAACCGAATGCTCACGCGTACGCAACTTTATGATTTGATCGAATATCGCGACGCGACGACGAGCGCGGCGGCGAGGAACGGCGCCGAAACGAATCGGCCGAGCCGAAGCGAACTTTCTTTTTGATCGAGCCGCGTCGACGACGTCTCGGGTCGCCGCTTGAAGCGATCCGCTCGATCTAGAATTCCACTTACTTCATGAATATCACCAAGATTTTATTTATCGGCGACGTCGTGGGTTCGCCCGGGCGACGGATCGTCTCTCGCGCGTTGCCTCGGCTGATTCGACGCTGGGATTTGGGGCTCGTCGTTTGCAACGCCGAGAACGCCGCTGGGGGATCGGGATTGACGGCGAAGTGCCACGAAGAGCTCGTGCTCGCGGGGGTCGACGTTTTTACAATGGGCGATCATATCTATCGCAAAGATGAGATTTTCAACCTTTTTGAGAAGACCGATCGGCTGTGTCGACCCGCGAATTATCCGCCCGATTCTCCGGGCGCCGAGGTCGCGATCGCGCAAACGCGCGACGGAGCGACGGTCGCGGTGTTCACCGTGCTGGGTCGGACATTTATGAAACCCGTCGATTGTCCGTTCCGCGCCGCGGATCGCGTGCTCGATCGGATCGGCGGATCGGCGCGGGTCGTGCTCGTCGACGTCCACGCCGAAGCGACAAGCGATAAACAACTGCTGGGTCGATATCTCGACGGTCGCGTTTCGGCGGTTTTCGGCACGCATACGCATGTGGCGACCGCGGACGAACAGATCCTCCCCAACGGGACGGCGTATCAGACCGATGTCGGCATGACGGGTCCTTACGATTCGATCATCGGCCGCCGTTACGACCGAGTTCTCGCCGCGACTCTCACGCACCAGCCTCATTATTTCGACGTCGCGACCGGAGATGCCAAGCTTTGCGGCGCGGTCGTCGAGGTCGACGTCGTCACCGGGAAGGCCGTCGCGGTGCGCCGCGTGGCGATCGACGAAGAGGAGGCGCGGAAGCTCGCGACCGACGCCGACTCGCAAACATCAACCCGCTGATTAAATGGATAAATATTTGAATTTAATTACGCTTTCACTCGGTTCCATTCGGGATTCGTTTTGATTCTTCTCAAAAGCCTGGCGATTCCGCGCTCAAGCCCCTGTTTTACGGAGTCGGCGTCGGCGAACGTCCTTCGTTCAAGAAAGCGCATTTTCGCCCAATCGCCGGCTTGAAGGAGGTCGCCGGCGATCTCAAAGGGTTCGATCAGCGCGTAATCGGCGTCTTCAAGATGAACACCCGATCGATACGCGTCGAGCGCATCGAGTCGTAGCGGGTCGTCGGGAGCGAGCCATTCGCCGAGCAGGCGAGCGAGATCGGCGGCGACCGAATCGACCCCGATCGCTCCGTAATCGACGAGCCCCGTCGTGAGATCTCCCGTGAACAAAAAATGTTCGGGACGGAGATCACGCATACAAGGTTGAAGCCGGGCGACGCCGAGCGACGCGGGGCGAACGCGATCGGCCGCGGCGTCGATCGTTTGTCGCGCAATTCGCATCCATACCCGCGCGAGATCAACTTCTTGGCGAACTCCGGACCGGTGAGGGAACGCCGAGATTTCCTCAGATGTGATCGCATCAAGAAGCGATTGATCGAGTTCGGCGAAGCCCCTCGACCCCCAATACTCCAAAGTTCGGATTCGAGTTTCGAGCCCCGGGCTCGGCGCGCGTGTGGATCGACGCCGCCAGCGTTGATGAACGAGCGCGATCGCGGCGAAAGCGGAGCGGACGCGCGCTTCGGCGGGCGGATTTGCGCGTTCGGGAGATCCCTCGAGTCGCGGCTCGATCACCCAGATTCGCCCGTCGTCGTCGACCTGAAGCGTACGACCGTCGATCGCCGGAATCGGTTGCGCAATGAACCGAAGCCCGCGAAGCTCACCCAAGCATTCATGTACATATTGATAATAATCGAACGACGGACCGTTCGCCGGCATGGCGCGAACGACAAGGCTTCCCGCCGCGGAATCGAAGACGAAAAGCTCGGCGCCGCTCAACCCTCCCGCCGAACCGAGCCGAGCGATCGCTCCCCGCGGCCGATACGAAACGGGATAACGCGCGACGATCGATTCGACTCGTTTAATCATCTTATAAAATTAAATAATTATTTAATTTGGCGTGCAACTACTTATTAGAGTCTTCGTCTGTAATCTCTCCGCGCCGTGCTCACATCTTAGAGACGGCGGATGTTGG
>JAKBCQ010000789.1 GCA_021807585.1 Planctomycetota bacterium
AGCTCGCGGGCGAACCTCATCTGTCCCGCGCCCGGAAGATCAAGAGCCTTTCGCCACGGAGTGCGCGCCGCGGTGACCGGCGGCTTCTTGCTCACGTCGAGAAACTGCCAGATATCATGACATCCATAAGTGTGACCCGCCGCGCCGGCGAACGTCGACCAATAGATGAACTTTCTGATATCATGATCGGTGAGATAACCGTTTTTGGGATTGAATTCGGCGGGATGATCTTCGTATCCAGGCTCGCCGTCGATACAGGGTTTGACGGGAATGCGGCGGTAATCGTCGGCGATTTTGGCGTAATTGTCGTGATCGCGTCCGTGCCCCGTTTGGCGCATGTTGAACGCGAGCCAATCGTCGTTATGAAACCAATTCGCCGATCCCGCACCCCCGGGCGGATGAAACGTCATCAGGTGTCGACCGCCGTCTCCCTCGCGCAATCCTTTCGCCGTCGCTCGAATGATCGCTTGATGTCGGTCGTTTTCGATCGGCCGATCGCCTCCCAGGATCCAGATGATCGGCCGATCGCGATAACGTTTGCCGAGAAACAAACCGTAATCATACGCCGATTCAGGGTTGAAGATTCCCGCGCCGTCGTGCCACCACGATCCCCAGGTCGGCAACATGCCGATCGTGAGACCGAGTTCGTCGGCTTTGGCGACGACTCGATCGACGTGCTCGAAATACGCCTCGACGCGTCGTCTCGGGTCCTTGTTTTCGAGCGGTAAATGGCCGTAAGCGTTCGGCACGTCGAGGCCGCCGTGCTCGGCCAATACGACCGCCTGGATCACGTTAAAACGCTTGCCGGCGCGATCGCGCAAGTAAGTCTCGGCGTCTTTGAGATCGAGGCGATGAAACAACTCCCACGCGGTGTCTCCCAGATAAAAGAACGGCTTGTCGTACTGGTCGATCAGGTATCTCTTGTTTTCACCGACCCGTACCGGGAACCGAGTTTTCGAGGAGGTTACCGAATCGTCGGCGTTCGATTTCGAACGATCCCGATTGCGATCGACGGTCGCGGACGTTTCGTCCGAACCGATCGCCCGCGCAATCGGCCTCTCCAAAAACGATAATATCATCATCATAAATAACAATGTAATAATCTTTAAAGTATATCGCCTCATGATTCGCTCCCGATTCGGACGCTCTCGACGGTTTCGATCGACTCTTGATTCGATCGCGCCGGCGCGAACCGAGCCATACGGAATCGCGTCAATCTTTTATCGGATTGCGGCGGCGATTAAACTGGCGTGATGAATCGCGATCGATCGACCAAAATCGGCCTCGTCTTCAGCTATTCGCTCGGTTATTGCCGTTCGGTGTTGCGCGGGATCAAAGAGTTCGCCCAAACCCGCGACGACTGGGTGTTCACCCCCGTCGAGCCCGATCGCGACGCGATCGAAACGCTCCGCTCGATTCATCCCGCGGGATTGATCGCGCACGTTTATCGAACCGACGTCGCCGAATCGCTCCTGAGCTTCGGCGTCCCCGTCGTCAACGTTTCGGGCGTCCTCACCGACGTGTCGATCCCGAGCGTTTCCGTCGACGATCAACAAGTCGGCGCACTAGCCGCTGAACATTTTATCGAACGTGGATTTCAAAACTTCGCGTTCGTGGGACATCGCGACCACGGCTATTCGATTCGCCGAGAGGCGGGATACCGCAAACGGCTCGAACCGCTCGGTTATTCGGTCTGTTCTTATCACGAACGAGAATCCGCCCCGTTCAACCCGCGGGGACGGTTATGGGGCGTCGACGCCGACGTAAGGCGTTGGCTCGTTGAACTTCCTCGGCCCGCGGCGATCTTCGCGCCCAACGACCTCTGGGGATTACAATTGACGGAGGTTTGTCGGCAAACGGGTTTGAAACTCCCCGAAGAGATCGCGATCGTGGGAGTCGACGACGACGACCTGCTCTGCGAACTCGCTCGGCCGTCGCTTTCGAGCGTCGCGTTACCGGGAGAACGGATCGGCGTCGAGGCCGCGGCGCTGCTCGATCGGCTCACGGCGCCGCCGCGCGTCAAGCCGCCGAAAACCCCCCTCCTTTTGCCGCCGATCGAGGTCGTTACGCGACGCTCGTCCGACATCCTCGCGATCGCCGACGCCGACGTCGCCGCGGCGATTCGATATATTCGCAATCACGCCCGTGATCCCATTCAGGTCGAAGACATCCTCCGCTCGGTTCCCGTCTCGCGACGCCTGCTCGAACGGAAATTCCAGGCGATACTTGGAGTCGGTCCCGGCGAGGAGATCCGCAGAGCCCGCATCGCGCTCGCCAAAAGCCATTTGTCTCGCACCGAGGCGCCAATGTCCGAGGTCGCACGATTATCGGGATTCGCCGATCAACGTCGCCTCGCCGCGGTCTTCCGCCAAGAAACCGGATTCACACCAACCGCGTATCGAAGGAGATTCCGCCGACGCCTTTGAACCCTCCAATATCTCCAAGATCTCCTCCCGCTTGATCGTCGCGTTCGAGCGGTTTTTTGCTTATGATCGCCGACGCCGATCGGAGCGTCGGAACGATCCCCCGACGGCGCGCGATCGGCCCTCGCGACGGTCGTCGGCGCGAACGCTCAATCACGTAGTGATCAACTGATATCCAATAACATGGAATAATTAGAATTTTTATGAATGAGATCCTCGAACAAAAAGCGATCAAAGCCTTCGCCGCGACGTTCGGCGCCGCCGCGACGATCTCGGCCCGCGCTCCCGGCCGCGTCGAGCTTCTCGGCAATCACACCGATTACAACGGAGGGCTCGTCCTCGCC
>JAKBCQ010000790.1 GCA_021807585.1 Planctomycetota bacterium
CGATCGGCGATCGCCGACCGCGGCGCGGTCGATCGTGAACCGAATCTGGCAAACCCGCTTCGGCGCCGGAATCGTGACCACGAGCGAGGATCTGGGAACGCAATGCGATCCCCCGTCGCACCCCGATCTGCTCGATCGGCTCGCGGTTGATTTCATGAACGCGGGCTGGAGCGTTAAAACGCTTCAGAAATGGATTTCCTTATCAAGCACATACCGTCAATCATCACACATAACTAAAACATTACTTAAGCGCGATCCCGGCAATCGCCTGCTGGCGCGCGGCCCCCGGTATCGCCTCGACGCCGAGATCGCTCGCGACGTCGCTCTCGCCGCGAGCGGGCTCCTAAGCGAGAAAATCGGCGGCCCAAGCGTCCACCCTCCCGCTCCTCAATTTCTCTTCGAGCCCCCCGTCAGTTACGGTCCCAAGGTTTGGCTCGAATCGACGGGATCGGATCGTTACCGTCGATCGTTGTACACGTTTCGCTATCGCTCGGTCCCCTACCCCGCGCTCCAGACGTTCGACGCCCCCAACGGCGACTTCGCGTGCGCCCGCCGCAGCCGCTCGAACACGCCGCTTCAGGCTCTCGTCACTTTAAATGAGCCGATCTTTATGGAATGCGCTCGCGCGCTCGCCAAATTGACGATCGAACGCGGCGGCGAAGACCCCGCTCGGCTCGAATTCGCCTTCCGCCGCACCTTGTCGCGACTTCCCACCGAATTCGAATCCGACACGCTCTTACTCCTCTTCCGACGCAACGAACGACGCTTCGCCGACGCCGCGGCCAAACCCTGGGAGATCGCCGCGAACGACCCGTCGCACCCCCCACAACTACCCCGCGGAGAGTCCCCGGCTCGCCTCGCGGCGTGGACCGTCGTCGCCCGCGCGCTCCTCAATCTCGACGAAACGATCACCCTCGAATAACCGTCGCCGACGCCGACCGAGTTAGCAAACAAAGGATCATGCGATGAACTGTCAAGATCATTTGTATAAGAATATGGACCCTAAATCGGTCGCTCGCCGCTGGTTTCTCGAGCGATGCGGGATCGGCCTCGGGGGGATCGCGCTCGGCGAATTGCTGGGCGCGACTGAAGGAGCCGCGGCGGCCGATCCGCTCGCTCCCAAATCGCCTCATTTCCCCGCCAAAGCCAAACGCGTGATCTTCTTATTCATGGCGGGCGCCCCCAGCCATCTCGAATTGTTCGATTACAAGCCCGCTCTCGCCAAGTTTAACGGCACGAGCCCCCCCGCCGAGCTGCTCAAAGGATATCGCGCCGCGTTTATCAACCCCAATTCCAAACTTCTTGGCCCCAAATTCAAGTTCGCCAAACACGGCGGACAAGACGCCGAGCTGTCCGAATTGCTTCCCCACCTCGCGTCGATCGTCGACGACGTCGCGATCGTTAAATCCATGACAACCGACGCCTTCAATCATGCACCCGCTCAAATCTTGATGAATACGGGGTCGCAGCAATTCGGCAGGCCGAGCCTCGGCGCGTGGGCGACTTATGGACTCGGCTCCGAATCGAAAAATCTCCCCGGGTTCGTCGTCTTCAGCTCGGGAAAGAAAGGTCCGAGCGGCGGCAATTCCAATTGGGGAAGCGGCTTTTTGCCCACGCTCCACCAGGGCGTATTATTCCGCGGCTCGGGAGATCCCGTCCTTTATCTCTCGAACCCGCGCGGAGTCGATCACGGCGTTCAGCGCGACGTCGTCGACGCCGTACGCATGCTCAATCAATCGCGTCTCGATGTCGTCGGCGACCCCGAGATCTCGACACGCATCAACGCGTTCGAAACCGCGTTTCGGATGCAGGAGAGCGCCCCCGAGGCGATGGATTTGACCCGCGAACCCAAGCATGTTCTCGATCTTTACGGCGCCCAACCGGGCAAGCCGTCGTTCGCGAATAATTGCTTGTTGGCGCGCCGATTGATCGAGCGCGGCGTGCGGATCGTCGAACTCTTCCACGAGGCCTGGGATCAGCACGGGAATTTGGTCAACGATCTCAAGGCGAACTGTCGCGACACCGACAAGGCGAGCGCCGCACTCGTTTCCGACCTCAAACAACGCGGCCTGCTCGACGACACGCTCGTGATCTGGGGAGGGGAATTCGGCCGAACGCCGATGGTTCAGGGAGGCGACGACGGCCGCGATCACCATCCCAACGCGTTCACTATGTGGCTCGCAGGCGGCGGAATCAAGCGCGGCGTCACCCACGGCGAAACCGACGACCTCGGCTTCCGCGTCGCGCGAAACCCCGTCCACGTTCACGACCTGCACGCGACGATCCTGCACTTATTGGGATTTGATCATACGAAGCTCACTTATCGCTCGCAGGGACGCGATTTCCGCCTGACCGACGTTTCGGGGCGGGTTGTTAAAGAATTGCTGGCTTAATGATGATATCGAAAAAAACCGATGCGGCGTCCAATCGCCAATCGCTTTATGTTTTCAATTCTTACTACGATTGAACATCTTAAGACGTGAGCATTCCCTCTCACGTCTCAGAATTCGCACGTGAAAAATCAATTCAACCTCATATTATCCATATAACTTAACATGCAAGTTCGGCTTATCGGGAAAGCCCCCGTCGCGGAGCGGTTCGATCCGCCAAATTCGATGACGCCGCCAAATCCGGATTTGTCGGCCAAATCCGGATTCGACGCATCGAACACCGATCGATCAAAACGGCGAACTCGCCAGCGGGTTGAACGACCCCATGAGCGGATCGCTGTAACCCATAAACGGATTAATCGATCCATAAAGCGGGC
>JAKBCQ010000791.1 GCA_021807585.1 Planctomycetota bacterium
TTGCTCCCTGATCGGCCATGTCGATCAAAGCGCGATCGAGCTCGTCGCGATCGATCCCGGGAATCTCGCGACGCAATTCGGCCAAACGCACTCTTGTATTCTCATGCCCGTGTGTGATCCGACGATACGCGTTTTCGATCAGCTTTGGTATATTGATCGAGTCGTGGATCAACTCGATCGGACGATGATCATTCGAACTCCAGTCGATCAACTTCGTCGGTTGATCGCCGAGAGATTCGTCGAAAACGGGTTTTGGGGATTCCATTATATTGTCACGTCGGTATGCATTGCCTCCGATAAACTCGCCGAGGGTCGCGCCGTTGGCGTCGAGGTGCCTTTTGATGATCTTCAGCAATCGTTGAAGCGTATCGACGGTGTTCGCTTGAGGTGGAAAGGAAAAGTCGAAGCCGCGTTCAAGCCGCGCCCAGCCCGATTCCGTCAAACCAATGTACATGGTCGACAAGTTCTTGGGAGGTTTCCTCCGTTTGGAAACCCCGATCAACCCCGCCGCGACGAGACGGTCGCGAACCGATTTTTCGAGCTTGGGTTTGAGATCGGTGTTGTACGCGCCCCCTCCGTCAAGGGTCGCGAGCCGCCACAACACCAACTGTTCCAAAGGCTTGAGATTTTCAGACATCGGCAATCCTTAAAGGGAAAAAGGAAACGATCGCTTCGCGGCGAGGACGACGTTCTCGCGGATCGGTATCGGGGAACGTCGCCCGTCGCTCGAATTTGAACCGATCACAATATCACGCGCCTCGTCCGGGTGAATCGCCCCGTGCCGCATCGGCGATCGTTCACAAGGTTCTAAAACGTGATATCTAGCCCATCCGACGGCCGATCGCTCCGTCGCCGGGATTAAACCCGTTGTTGAAAGAAAGCATGATCATCTATGTATCAAAAACGATCCGAGTTACCGGGCGTCGTCGCTCGGAGGGTCTTGATGGAAGCGAGAGATCGAGTATGCGGCGGACCCGGTTCGCGATCGACGCTCGCTTGCTTAGAGCGGCCGAACGCTTACCTCCTTGTAGTACACGTGCGATTTCTCGCCGTAATCGTCGTGATTTTGCAGGCCGATGTAGCCTTTCTCGGGTCGCGGACCTCGTTCGGGCTCGTATTCCTTCTTTCGTTCGGGGATAACCGCGGTCGCCGGGTCGAAATCGTTCACGACGACTCCGTTGATCGTCACCTGAACACGTTTACCCTTAAGCGTGATCTCCATCGTGTTCCATTCGCCGGGAGATTTGACGGGTCTCGAAGTCGCTTTCGAGAGCGAGTAGATCGCCCCAGTCGTGTGCCAATCATCCTCGGAATCGCAGATCTGAATTTCATAACCGTGATGTACCGCGAACCACGGATCTTTGGGCTTATCGGCGATGCTCACATAAACCCCGGCGTTCGACGATTTGGTCGCGGTTTTGTACACGACCTTGATCACGCAATCGCCGAATTTCTCCCCGGTGTACCACAGCAGCCCCATTCCCCCCTCGGTGCGAATGATTCCGTCCTCGACAATCATCTTACCGGGACCGATATGTTCCCAGCCGTCGAGCGTTTTGCCGTCGAAGAGCGATCGCCAAGCCGGCGTCTTGGCGTCCTTATCGTCGCGCGCCCAAGCCGAGGCGACGATCGTCGCCGAAACGACGACGCCGAGCGCCAAAATGTTCTTCATCGTTTTGTTCCTCAAAGGATGGACCTCGATCGACCGAACTTCATTCAATACCTCCCGCCCGGCTCGGTCAAGACGCCGGCGAAATCGACCGCCATACAAATCGACATGCTAATAAATAAAAACGTGATGAATTCAGTACGATCGCTTCGCGGCCGATATTCTTCATCGCTCGGCTCGATCGATTTGATTCGATCCGATTGGGTTGCTCGGGGGACGAACGACGATTCGCGATCATCGCCGATTCGCGCGATGACCGGCTTCATTTCCAGATAGGACCCCGGTATATTGGATTCAACCTTTGTTCAAAATAGGGCGAAGGATCTTGGGGAGGTTCGCATGACTCGAACGATCCGAGTGGTTTTGGCGGCGATTGCTCTGGGATGTTTTGGTTTGCGGTCGATTTTCGCGGGCGACCAGCCTGCTCGATCGGTCGACGACGCCGAGACGTTTTTTGAGCTTAAGATTCGACCCGCGTTCACTGCGCATTGCTTGAAGTGCCACGGCGTCAAAAAGGCGAGCGGCGGGCTCAGGCTCGACGGCCGCGACGCGATGCTCAAAGGGGGCGAGAACGGTCCCGCGATCGTCCCCGGGAACGTCGGCGAGAGCCTCCTCGTGCACGCGATTCGGCGCGACGACGAATCGCTGAAGATGCCGCCCGAAAAACCGCTCTCCGAATCGATTCGGAAGGATCTCGAAGCGTGGATCGCGGCGGGGGCCGTTTGGCCAAAATCAATCACGTCGTCGCCGTCGGCGGGCGCGGCGAAATCGCACTGGGCGTTCGAGCCGCTTTCAACGCGGGCGATTCCGGTCGATCCCGAGGGGGGCGCCGATGCGAATCCGATCGACCGCTGGATCGCTTTTTCAAGACGCGAGCATCATGTCGCGCCGGTACGATCAGCCGATAAACGAACGCTGATTCGACGCGCGTCGTTCGATCTTCTGGGGCTGCCGCCGACTCCCGAGCGTGTGGCGTCGTTTGTCGCCGACGAGCGTCCCGACGCGTTCTCAAGGCTCGTCGACGAATTGCTCGAATCGCCGCGTTACGGCGAACGGTGGGGGCGTTACTGGCTCGATCTCGCTCGCTACGCCGACACC
>JAKBCQ010000792.1 GCA_021807585.1 Planctomycetota bacterium
CGTCGATTGGATCGGGGAGGGGGAGACGAGGACGAGGCCTCGGCGCCGCCGGGCGGGAACGATCGGAACTCGCGCCTCGACGGCGCGGCGTCGGTTTCGGTGATCATACCGATGTGGAACGAGGCCTCGGCGATCGTGGAAACGTTGCGATCGCTTCTGATTCTCGCTCCCGACGAGGTGATCGTCGTCGACGCGGCGAGCGACGACGGCGCCGCCGAACTGGCTTGCGGAGTCGACTCGGATCGAATCCATGTGCTTTCCTCGGCCCGCGGCCGCGGCGTTCAGCAAAATGTCGGAGCGCGTGCGAGCAAGGGGGACGTCGTCTTATTTCTCCACGCCGATTGTCGCCTGGCGCCGAACGCGATCACGGCGATCCGAGAGTGCGTCGCGCGCCGTCCCAATATCGCATGGGGATGTTTACGAATGAAAGTATGCGATTGCGATTATCGATTTCGCTTGGTCGACGCCGCGGCTCACCTCCGATCCGGAATGTTGGGGATCGCGTATGGCGATCAGGGTATATTTATGCGTCGATGGGCGTTCGAAGCGGTCGGCGGATTCCCCGAGATCGGTCTGATGGAGGATGTTTTTGTTTCGGCGGCGTTGCGTCGGTTGGGTCGGCCGGCGCTCGTCGGCGCGACGATCTCGGTCTCGCCGCGCCGTTGGAAACGGAAAGGTTTAATCCGTCAAACGCTTACGAATTGGACGCTCACGTTCCTCGCATCGATCGGCGTCCCGCCAAACGTGCTGGCGCGTTTTTATCCGATCATCCGGTGAACAAGAAAATCGCCGTTTATGATCATTCGTTCCAAAACGAATCGGCGCCCCCCCCCGCGGTCGGCGGGCGCTCGTCTTCGTCGAATAAACCGAACTCCGTTCCATTTACGTCTTTTATTGTTTGGATTTGGATCTTTGATCGATTTCGACCGGCGTGTTTTCGGCGTTTCCCCAATCGGACCAGCCGAGATAATAATTCCGCGTTTTGAAGCCGAGACGTTCCAAAACGAAGGCGTCGACCGACGATCGACCTCCTCCCTGGCAGTGCGTGATCGCGGTCGATCCCGCTCGGTCTTCGATCCCGGCCTCGGCGAGTTTGGCTCGCAACGCGGCTTCGGCGAGAAATCGACCGTCGGTTCCGACGAGGTTCGACCATTCCAATCGACAAGCGTCAGGGATGTGTCCTCCCCGTTTGGCGAGCTTCGATTTGCCGTTGTATTCCCCTTCGGTGCGGGCGTCGACGACGACCGCCGACTTGGCTGCGACCGCGGCGAGAACGTCGTCGCGAGTCGCGTGCTTATCGGTCTGGAACTCGACGCGAAACGGTTTGGGATCGATTGTGGGAACCTCGGTCGTGACGGGGTGTTTCTCCGTGGTCCAAAGGGGATAATTGCCGTCGACGAGCCCGACGCGTTCGACGCCGAGATAGCTTAAAAGCCACCAAACACGGGCGGCTTCGAGTTGGCGTCTGCCGTCATAAACAAGCGTTTCGGTTTTGGGGGAGAGCCCCAAAGGAGCGATCCACGCTTCCCAGGCGGCTTTGTCGACGAGCCCGTCCGGTTTTGACGCGAGCTTTTCGGCGGCTCTTACGTCGACCCAGACCGCCCCGGGGATGTGTCCTTTGTCGTAATCGGCCTTGGTGCGGGCGTCGAGGATGCGGAGATCGGCTTTGCCGAGGCGTTTTTCGAGTTCGGAGAAGGTCGCGAGCGTGACGCGAGTCGTGGGAGACGATTTGTCGTCCACGGCGGCCTTGGCAAGGCCCGGGATGATCGTAAGGAGAAGAATCGTTCGGGGAGTGAACCAACATTTCGACATCTGTATGCTCCTTGCTGAATGATTGACGTCGCGGGAACGCGTTCGGCAAAGCGTATCGTAATCCGCGGTCGCTTGCCGGCGATCAGGGTGAAGAAATCGATCGGTACGCGATCGATCGTTTGGCGAGGGGCCCGGAACCGCATGATTGGGATCAAACCGGCTTCTCTGGTGATCGACCCGGAATGGAATGGTAATCGTGGAGGGGATGAGCTTTAGGTCGACGACCTGAGCCGATTTTGGCGAGCGTTCGCAATCGTCTCCGCGCTCGGATGCGATCCTGGGTGAACTTTCGCTCGATCCGACTTGTCGACGCTCTTTGAGGATGCTAAGGTGATTGGACGAATCAAGGACGATGCGAGCCCTCCTAGCTCAATTGGCAGAGCAGCTGACTCTTAATCAGCGGGTTATAGGTTCGAGTCCTATGGGGGGCATTGTAACACCAAGCCGGCAAAGAATTTGCGGCGAAGAATTGCCCGAAGGAATTAAATATTCTGGCGCCGTGGCGCCAAAGCCATGAGAAATCCTGGGAAAATACAGGAAATCCTGCGAATCCCTGGAAAGCAGCAACGGGCCGTTTATAATCATATCCACAGACTCGCACTCATGCAGCGAGCCGGATACCGCATCTCCGCCTCAATAGCGTCGGATAGGTATTGAGTGTGGTCATGTTCGACGGTCATTAAGATTGCACGGGAATTGAACCGGATACGACGCCCTGGCCCCATGCATTTCCTTGGCGATAAAGCTCGCGAACGTTATCATTGATATCTACATAAAATACATGCTGCGTTCCGACATTTGCGTAGAGGTAAGCGTATCCCGCGAGGGGCGTTCCGCCTCTTGGGGGGGGTGCATTCTGCGCTGAAGCGAGGAGCAGAGTCTCGCTCCACTGATTCCCTGAATGGTAGAGCTCATGCATTACACCATTGTCGTCAACGTAGACCACGTGTTG
>JAKBCQ010000793.1 GCA_021807585.1 Planctomycetota bacterium
AACCCAAAACGCACGTCGATTATCGAGAGCTCCTTGATCATAAAGATATCGATGTTGTTATTATTGGAACCCCCGATCATTGGCACGCGATCCCGTTCATCAACGCGTGCCTTGCGGGCAAGGATGTTTACTGCGAGAAGCCGATCAGCCACAACATCCTTGAGGGGCGCGCCATGGTGAAGGCGGCGCACGAGAAGAAGCGAGTGACGCAGATCGGCACGCAACAACGCTCGGGCGAGCACTTCAAGAAGGCCGTCGAGATCGTCAAGAGCGGCAAGCTCGGCAGGATCACGATGACCAAAACGTGGAACCTGGCGAACGAGGCGCCTTACGGATTCGGTCGTCCGTCGGACGAACCGCACGCTCCGTCGGGGGTTGATTACGACCGTTGGCTCGGTCCCGCGCCGCTGCGGGCGTTCAACCCGCTTCGGTTTCATTACCAATGGCGCTGGTTCTTCGATTACGCGTCGGGGATGATCGGCGATTGGAACGTGCATCTTCAAGATATCATTCAATGGGGTATGGGCGTGACCGCTCCCAAATCGGTCAACGCCGCGGGGGGCAAATACGCGGTCGACGACCTGCGCGATACCCCCGACACGATGGTTGTGACCTACGAATTCGATTCGGCGCAGGGTCCGTTCGTTCAGGTTTATGAGATGCGCAAGGCGAACGAACACGGGATCGGCGGCAATCCCGGCCACGGCATGCAGTTCCACGGAACCGACGCCACGTTGTACATCGATCGCGACGGTTTCGAGGTCATCCCCGAGAAAGACGGCGGCGGCGGCGACTCACGGAAGCGCAAGGACCGCACCGCGGCGATCAAGAGCGGCGGGTCCGATCAGCATTGGCCGCATGTTCAAGACTTCATTCGTTGTTTCAAATCGCGCGAGCGTTGCATCTGCGACGTCGAGACCGGGAACGCGATCACGCGATCGTGCCACCTGGGGAACATCTCGTACAAGCTCGATCGGAAGATCTTCTGGAACGCGGCCGACGAAACGATCGTTCAGAAAGACGGACGCGTCGATACCGAGGCGACGGCGCTTATGGGGCGCGAATACCGCAAGGGGTATGAACTTCCTCAAGTTTGAACCCGCGAGTTTCGTCTCGAGACGATCAACCCGGTTTTCGTCTTCCTCCTTCGTTGTTGAGGGAGGAAGACGAATCCTTCGTCGGTTCGTGATCAGTTAATAGCATTGATAAAAATTTGATGATATTTTAATTTTAAATATAATTCGGCATATCGACTTCGTAAGCGAGCGGTATCGTTCCGGCCCGATCTCACAAAATCGAACCTTAGGATTTTCTTCACCGATGCCTGAAAGGCGGGGTCGATACGCAAGCCTGTGAGCCGTTGTCGATGAAATCGACCACTTTCAGGAAGCCTTCGCATTCAACCCTCGTTGGGATGTAGTCACCGGGCTGTACTGGTTCAACGGTAAACGAAGTTTCAAGGCCTTTGATTTTACGTACCGATTTGGCGCTTTCTCGCCAATCCCGATGAGGAAAAATGGCGGTCTTCACGCCGCCCCCCATCGGTCTTGGCCGGCGGATCGGCGCTCGGGTCGTGTCGCCACGTCACCCTATCCTCCGCCCGGTTCCATGCAATCTTATTGAACGCAACTCGCCTCAACAAGATGCCGGCACTCCCTTATCCCGCTTTCTTCTCCTCCTGACGCTTGACCCGGCGACGTTCACGCGCGGCTGCCGGCTTCGCATCCCGCTGTTCCCAGCTCTCCTTCTCTCGGCCGGCGAGCTTGTCTTCCGGCGTAATATAGCCGATTGCGCCGGCAAGCCTCTCAGCGTTACCATTCTCCACATAACGCGCCACCAATCGAATCGCGTCGTCCAGGCACAATGGCGTTCCAGGTCGAATGCAATCCTCCTTGAGCGATCGCCGCCGGCGTTCGATCTTCCCGTTGCTCTGGGGATAATACGGCGATGTCTTCACATGAGTCATCCCGCAAATCCTGATGAACTCCTTGAAGTCCTTGGCGATGAATTGAGGGCCGTTGTCGGTGATGATTCGCGGTTTCTTTTCCGGATAAATCTCCCTCCCTTTTTGAAGGATCATCTCGACGTCGGGCTCGGTCATGCTTTCGCGGATCTCATAATGGACGATCGCCCGAGAAAAACCGTCTAGAATCGAGCAAAGATAATAGAACGTACCCGAGATGTTGATGTACGAAACATCCACATGCCAATGTTCGTGTGGCCGAAGCGGGTGCTCGAATCCAAATCCCTTCCGACTCGCTTTGGAGGATCGATCACCGAAACGACCCGCCTCTTTGAGCACGCGGTAGACGCTCGACGGACTGACCGCGACAACGTCGGCGTCGAGCATCATGAAGGTGGGACGTCGGTAGCCTTACAAAGGATGATTCGCATGGAAATCAAGAATCGCTTGTTTTTCCCAAGTTTCGAGCCGGCAATTGCGAGGAATCTTGGCGTTGTGCTCGTTGGCTTTGCGGTACCTGGCCTTCCAGGAATAGAACTTGTTCTCGGCGATCTCCAACCAGGAGACGAACCGATAAACGGGAATCTCGGTGCGTTCGGACCAATGGTTGACCTAATCGACGCGGATGTGTCGGTTGTCACGGCGATCCCAGGCACCTGTCAGGGTCCCCCATGTGCTTCTTTTAGCTTGACATGCTCCTCCATGAGTTCCGCGACGACCTCGTTTTTCCGCCGGCTTTTCGCCTCGAGTTCGGCGATGCGTCGTTTATCGACGTCGACGGCGTTGATCCGAGTCTTCTC
>JAKBCQ010000794.1 GCA_021807585.1 Planctomycetota bacterium
CTTATTTTTCGGTCAAGGCTCACGCTTCCGCGTGTCGGTTTCGGACGATTCCGAAACCCTCGATAACGAGTTTATACAAGTAAATATATTTCTTGAGCGATTACGAAACGCTCGCGATCGCGTCATTTGCGATAATAATTCGATTCAATCGCAGCCGCTTCGGGCTCGCATTTTGGCGTCGGGCGGGAGTCGATCAAACCGAGAGCGGCTACGCAAGCTCGATCACGATCTTGCCGTGGAGCGTGCCGGCTCGGCCGAGGGTGTTGTCTTCCAGCAGCTTGTGCGCGGCGGCGGCCTGATCGATCGGCATCGTTCGACCGATCACGGGCTTGAGCTTCCCCTCGATGCTCCAGGCGTTGATCGCATCGGCGCAAACGCGCTGTTCTTGAGGTGTCGCATTGAACATCGCAAAGCCGAAAAGCGAACAATCACGGGTGTAAAACGATCCGAGCGGAAGAGTGGGCAGCGCGGTTCGCCCCGCGGTCAAAATCATCCGGCCGCGCCTTCGTAACAATGGAATTGACACCTCAAGATTCGGCTCGCGTTGTGTTTCAAACCATACGTCGATCCCTTCGGGGGCGAAGCCGCGCAATTCGGAAACGATATCGTCGGTTTTGTAATTGAGCGCCAAATCGGCGCCGAGGCCCCGACAAAGCTCGACGCGATCATCCGACCCGGCGCATGTTGCCACGCTCGCGCCCGCGGCCTTGGCCATCTGGATCACGATCGACCCCACCCCTCCCGAACCACCCGGCACGTAAACTTTCTCACCGGGCTTCAGATTGCCGTGTTTGAACAAACCGAGATGCGCCGTGATGCCGACGAGCGCAATCGCAGCCGCGTCGGCGTCGGTCGTCTCTTTGGGAGTCGGGTAAAGCCAATCCTCGCCGACCGCGGCGAACTCGGCGGTCACCCCCTGCCTTCCCAACAACCCCTGATTCGAACCCCATACGCGAGCTCCCGGCTGGAATCGCGTACATTCCTTGCCGACCTCGACGACCGTCCCCGCCAAATCCGATCCAATAATGTACGGATACGCGAGAGGCATCGTCACCGTGCCCGCGCGGATGTACAGATCGATCGGGTTGACCGACGTCGCGGCGATCTGAACAAGAGCGTCTCTGGGTCCGATTTTCGGCTTCGGAAGCTCGCCGACCTGGATCGACTCGGGAGGACCGGGCTGACTGATGAACGCCGCTTTCATGGTGATCGAGCCTCAAACACGATACCGCACGCACACCCGAACGAGATGAATTGTCGCGCCGCGCGCGCCCCTCGGTCAAGAATCCCCTCGCCGGCGCGAAGCGAAACGCTTCGATCGATAACAATAATAAATACAAATATATGTTATTTTTTAATAACTGAATATAATTATGAAAAAGTTCGACGACGGCGAATCCTTCGACGATTCGTCGCGCGTTGAACGTCGGCTCGGGTTCCCACGAACATTTTTGACGCGGTCGCGGTCGGATCTATAATTGAACGTGAAGACGGTCGTTTGAGACGAGGAGGTCGCCGTGAAGCTCGCACTGCATAAAGCCGAGCCGAGGATCGTGATTGCGCCGCCGGGACCGATCGCGGCCGAGTGGCTTGAACGCGATCAAGCGGTGATGTCGCCTTCGTACACTCGGATGTACCCGCTCGTCGTTAGGCGAGGGCGCGGGGCGATGATCGAAGACGTGGACGGCAATCGCTTTCTCGATTTCACCGCGGGGATCGCGGTCACCGCGGTCGGGCATTGTCATCCCAAGGTCGTCCGCGCGATCCGTCTTCAAGCGGGTCGATTGATCCACATGTCCGGAACCGACTTTTACTACGCGCCTCAGGTGATGCTCGCCGAGAAGCTCGCCGAACTCGCTCCCGGGGATGAACCGAAGCGCGTCTTCTTTACCAACAGCGGCGCCGAGGCGATCGAAGCCGCGTTGAAATTGGCTCGTCATCACACAAAAAGGCCCCGCGCGATGGCCTTCCTCCATGCTTTCCACGGACGCACTTACGGAGCGCTTTCGCTCAGCGGTTCCAAAACCATCCAACGCCGCGGATTCTCCCCCCTCGTTCCTGAAATCCATCACGCCAAATATGGAGATCTTTCAAGCGTTTATGCGCTTTTGAAAACAACATGCCCTTCCGACGAACTCGCGGCGATCTTCGTCGAGCCGATTCAAGGCGAGGGAGGGTATATCGTGCCGCCCGCCGATTTTTTGCCCGGTTTGCGCGAACTTTGCGATCGCCACGGCGTTTTACTTGTGTTCGACGAGGTGCAATCGGGAATCGGCCGGACGGGCAAGATGTTCGCCTCGGAACATTGGGGGGTCGCGGCGGATATCGTTTGTTTGGCGAAAGGGCTGGCGAACGGCTTGCCGCTGGGAGCGATCATCGCCAGGGAATCGGTGATGGATTGGCCGAGCGGCAGCCACGCTTCGACGTTCGGCGGCAATCCCGTCGCGTGCGCCGCGGCGATCGAAACGATCAAACTCGTCGAAACACGTTATCGGCGGAACGCCGTCAAACGAGGAACCGAACTCATCGAAGGGCTGAGGCGGATTTCGGCTCGCTACGATTTTATTCGAGAGGTTCGCGGCAAGGGGCTGATGATCGGCATGGAAACGACCGAACGCGGCGAACCCGCTCCCGCGATTCGCGATCGCATCGTCGCCGAGGCGTTCGAACGCGGCCTCCTCTTGCTGCCGTGCGGCCAAAGCACCGTGCGATTCTGTCCGCCCCTTTGCCTCTCGCGCAGACAAGTGGAAATCGGCGTCGC
>JAKBCQ010000795.1 GCA_021807585.1 Planctomycetota bacterium
GAACGGACAAAGGAGCGTGTCGGCGGTCGCCCCCGAAGTCACGCCGGGGCTGTTCGGCGTGCCGAGCGTCGTCGCCGACGAACCCGCCTGCACCAAGAGAGCGTCGACATGGCCGTGATAACATCCCGCCATTTTGACGATCTTGGATCGACCCGTCACTCCACGCGCAAGCCGGACCGCGGACATCGCCGCCTCGGTTCCGGATGAAACCCAACGCGCCATCTCGATCGACGGAACCGCGTGCGAAACCGCCTCGGCGATCTCGGCCTCGCGCTCGGTCGGCGCGCCGAAGCTCGTCCCCAACGGAATCGCAGCCAGCAAAGCCCGCTCGACCGCGGGATGCGCATGCCCCAAAATCATCGGCCCCCACGAGCCGATATAATCAATATACTTGTGTTCGTCGATATCATAAAGGAACGGCCCCGATCCGCGGGCGATGAACGGCGGCTCGCCGCCGACCGCTCCAAACGCCCGCGCCGGACTGTTCACTCCGCCCGGAATCGTTCGGCACGCGCGATCGAACGCCGCCTTGCTGTTCGGAAGCGAAAAATCGGGCTTCGATCGAGCGGGAGTCGAAGAATTCATCAAATGCTCTCGGATTGAATGTTAATGATAAATAAGAACGAGTACATCATGTTGTGATTACGGAAATACGAGAAGACGTTCGCATCGCGAGGGCTCATCTGAAAAGCCGAGCGGCGTCGAGCGCGTGATACGTGATGATGATATCGGCGCCGGCGCGTTTGAAGCACGTCAGCGTTTCGAGGACGATTCGATCCTCGTCGATCCAGCCGTTCTTCGCCGCGGCTTTGATCATCGCGTATTCGCCCGAAACATTATAAACCGCGACGGGTACGCGAAACCGATCTTTGACGCGGCGGACGACGTCGAGATACGCGAGCGCAGGCTTAACCATAATCATATCGGCGCCTTCGGAAACGTCGATCTCGACCTCGCGCATCGCTTCATCACCGCCGGCGGGATCCATCTGGTAGCCGCGGCGATCGCCGAACGCCGGGGCGCTCCCCGCGGCGTCGCGAAACGGGCCGTAAAACGCGCTCGCAAACTTGGCCGCGTAAGATAATATCGGTATATAATGAAATTTCGCCTCGTCGAGGCCGCGGCGGATCGCCGCGACCATCCCGTCCATCATCCCCGACGGAGCGACGACGTCGGCGCCCGCCCGCGCATGGCTCGCAGCCTGTTCGGCTAGGAGCTTAAGCGTCGCGTCGTTGTCGACCTCGATCGACCCGCCGATCGACCTCAACGCCCCGCAATGACCGTGATTCGTATACTCACAAAAGCAAACATCTGTGATCACAATAAGTTCATTCGTTTGATTTTTGATCTTCCGGACCGCGCTCTGAACGATCGCCTCGTCGTCACACGCCGATCGTCCCTCGGAGTCTTTGTGTTCGGGAATCCCGAACAGCAGAACCGCGGGTATTCCCGCCTCCACGGTCGCGGAGATCGGTTCGTCAAGACGGTCGAGCGAGTATTGAAACTGACCCGGCATCGACGCGATCTCGCGTTTCAGATTCGTTCCGTGATGGACGAAGATCGGATACACCAGATCGCGAACGTTCGGCTCGTGCTCGCGGACAAGATCGCGGAGCCCGGAAAGCCTGCGGAGCCTGCGGAGTCGCTGAATCGGCGGTGTCGCGTCGCGCTCGATCATGAAGATCTCTTCCGTTCCTTCGTCTTGGATTCGCAGTTTACCTCGCGTCGTCCGCCTTATTGTAACGACGATCGAAGGCGAGAGTCGAACGTCGTTCGACGAAAAGATCGGAACGCCGACGATAACGATACAATATTCAATAATCTAAATATGATTGATATCTAGATCGCACCCGATTCCCCGGTCGCCGCTCGAGCGAGCCGATCGGCCGAATCGAGATCGGCCTCGTCAAGATCACCCGGAATCGGCAGGCGAATCTCGAACGTCGCGCCCCGACCAGGCGTCGCGCGGACCTCGATCGATCCTCCGTGCGCGACCGCGATCCGCCGTGCGACCGCCAACCCCAACCCCACGCCGCTCTTGACCGCGACCGATCCCAACCTCGATCGATAGAACGGCTCGAACACGTGCGACAGATCATACTCTGAAATCCCGGGGCCCGAATCGACGAGCTTGACGATCGCGCTCCGCTCGTCGCGGTCGAGAATCAACCGAACGCGGTCGCCGGCGTTTGTATACTTAAACGCATTTTCAATCAGGTTATCAAGCAATTGATCGAAAAGCGGCGGGTGCGCCTCGACGACGACGGGTTCTTCAATTAAACATTCGAGCGTAAGATCGGCGGAGCGGGGATGCTTGATCCAGCGCACGACCGCCCCTTCAAGGCGAGTCTTCAGGTCGATCGGATCGAGCCCCGGCAGCCGCGCCTCGGCGTCGGCACGCGCCAGAAACAAAAGCGCCTCGATAATTTGACGCAATCGCGAAGCCTCGGCGTGTACCAGTTTGAGAACGCGTTGATATTCCTCGGGAGAACGTTCACGCCGCTCGGCGACTTCGATTTGACCCAAAAGCGCCGTCAGCGGCGTGCGAAGCTGGTGCGAGGCGTCTCCCGTGAACCGGCGCTGCCGCTCGAACGCCTCCTGGAGCCGAGAAAGAAGCCCGTTAAACGCTCGACCAAGATCCTCGAGCTCGTCCTTCGAAGCCGGGCAGGGAAGGCGTTCGTCGAGATCGTCCGCGCGCATCGCGCGGGCTCGCTCGGCCATCCGCGATAACGGAGCGAGCGCACGCCGACCCAGAGA
>JAKBCQ010000019.1 GCA_021807585.1 Planctomycetota bacterium
CACAACGCGATCTACGCGGCGGTTTTGGCGAGCCTCGACGAAGGGGTGGGAAGGCTCGTGAGCGAACTTGAACGTCTTAACCTTACCGATCGTACTATTGTTATATTCATATCTGATAACGGCGGGCTCTCGGTCCACGAGGGACCGAACACCCCCTCGACTTCGAACGCGCCGCTTCGAGACGGCAAGGGCTATTTATATGAGGGAGGAACACGCGTTCCGTTGATCGTCGTCTGGCCCGGGGTCGTCAAGCCGGGCTCAACCGCCGATGTTCCGGTGTGCGGGATCGATCTTTATCCCACGATTCTTGAGATCGCCGGGGTCGACGCGGTTCGTCGCGGCGCGATCGACGGCGTGAGCCTGACGCCGATCCTTAAGGGAGACGGATCGATCCACCGTGACGCGCTATTCCAACATTACCCGCATTACAGCAACCAGGGGGGTAAACCGGGGGGATCGATCCGCGAGGGAAATCTGAAACTGATTGAATTCTACGAAGATAATCATATCGAACTGTATGATTTGGCGAACGATCCCGGAGAAACGCGCGATCTCGCCGCAAGCTTGCCCAAAGACGCCGAGCGGCTGCGGAATAAGCTCAAAGCGTGGCGCGAGAGCGTCGACGCCCGTATGCCCCGGCCCAATCCCTCGTACGTTCCGCCGCGGTGAGAGGGAAACCGCTCGATCGGTTGAAACGAGCGTCTTGCTCATTCGATCCGCCCCTCGGGCCGCGCCAGGTCGAGTCAAGAAAAAAGGCCGAGCGATCGTAATCGCCCGGCCCGCTGGAATTGATCGGCTTCATTCGGCTTAGTTCCGAGGCAGGCTGAGGGGTCCGACGGGGAGTAGGTTGGGGACGGTGAAGACCCCGCCGCGAATCCCGACGACGCGATCGGCCGAGAGGATAAGTACGTTGTTTCTCATATGGATGCGCGTATGACCGATGGGCTGACCGATGACCTCGGAGTTCGCCAACGAATTGATTTGAACGAGGTTCAAGAAGCCGTTGTCGTTGACGACGAGGCCGTTCGCGCGTTGCGACCGGAACGAGCGAAGGTTCCCCTGGACGTCGACGAGCGCCGTCCCTGCGAGCTCGGGATGGAACGATCCGCTCAGGTCGGTGAGCAGATTGGGGTCTTTGAGCGTGATCGTGCTGATATGAGCGAGCGAGGTTGCGCTGTAAAGTTGAACGACGTTCACGCCGTTTTGCACTCCGGTATCGAGCGCGAGATTCTCCTCGACGCTGCCGAGCGCCCTGGGGATCGACGTCGGGTTGGGCGCCGCGACCGATGCGGGCTGGGTAAGTTGCCCGCGGGTTTGCTCGGCGAGATTGCCGTTCTGGTTGGTGGCGGCGAGGACGCCGTTTTGCACCTGATCGGGGGTCGCGGAGATGAACGCCGCGGTTCCACCGAGATAAAGGACGGGTTTCGCGGGCACTCCCGTCGCCGCTCCGCTTAAGAAGAAGTGATTCTTCGGCGAGTAAGGCGCGCCGACCGCGACCGCCGATCCCGTCGCGAGGCTCTTGGTCAGATCGATTTGCATGACGGTTCCGGTGGTGTTCGAAGTCGAATCGATCACGTATGTGTTCACGTCGGTTGAAGCTAGGCCGTCGATCGAAGTGATTCCCTTGGACGCGAGATCGGCGGTGCTGAATCCGCCGACGAACGCCCCCGTCGACGCGTTGAAGGCGTCGATCGTCGTCGCGTCCCCCACGAGGACGACGAGCGAACCCGCGTCGCGTCCGAGCGAAACCCCCGCGGTGGAAGATGGTATGAAGCCCGAGAGGGGGATCGTCTGGAGGACGTTCCCGTTCAATGCGTCAAAACGTACAAGCGCGTTTGAGGTGGGATCGTATCCGTAGATTTGCGGATCGCCGACCGCGGGGAATTGCTGTGCTTGCGCGTTCACATGATTTACCATGATATTCACGCCCATCGCCTCTTGTCCGAACGCGGGCTTGAATCCGTTGACGGGTGTCGCCGAGGCGGTTGCGAAGGAGGGACCGACGGTTCCCGCGGGATTGATTCCCGCGCCGGTGGCGACGTACGAGACGTTGCCGACGCTGGGGGTGTTGAAGCCGCCGAAGCCCGCCGAAGGCGTTCCTGGAATGCTGACGACGTTGACCGTGCTGACGCCGACGCCGCCCCGCGCCGCGGTGCCGCCCCCGGCTCCAGGACCGCTGGAAACGCCGCCGAAGGGAAGCGTTCCGCCGATCGAACCGGCGCGAGCCGCAGTGGTTACGTTGCCGAAACCAGTCGCGGGTTGAAACGTCGGCGTCGCGGTCGAAAGGATCGTCGACCCAGTCGAGATCGAACCGCCGATTCCATTGAATCCGGGTAAACCGACGAACCCCGACAGACCGCCGACCCCCGCGTTCGTTCCCGCGCCGCCGCCGACGGGGTTGAACCCCGTTCCCGTGGCGCCGCCGGCGCCGATCGTCACCGCGCCGCTCCCGGCGCTCGCGGTGGTGGTCGTCGTCGATGCGATCGTCGCGGTTGTCGCGGTTACCGGCGCGCCCGCCGAAGCCGCCTCGACCAAAGCGACGGGAAGCGCCGACGCGTGAATTTGCGAATTCGCCGCCATCGAATTGAGGAATAACGATCCCACCCCCGCGGTCAGATTGACGTCGCCGCCGGGGATCAAATTAAAATTCTTCAGATTAATCGTACCAATATAATGCGTGCCGACTCCGCTAATATCACCGATCGGTATACTTGGATCATGAATGCTCGCCAGATACGCCTGGCCGTTCCCCCCTTGAACGCGACCGACGATCATCGTATCAATCGCCGTATCGTTATATTCCAAATTCAATGCGCCGTTGGGAGAAACCGACGACCCCGCGAGCGTCCCCGTTCCATACAATCGAATTGTTACGTGAGCGCCCTGCGGCGTTCGATAAGCGAACACCTTGACCGGAGGCTCGACGGCCGCCGCGCTGAGGAGACTCCGTTCCTCAAGCCCCTCGACGAACGGTCGGGTTTTTCGCGTCATCCTGCGCTTGATCATCGCACGCCTCCGGCGTTTGCGAAACGAGGGCCGTCCGCCGGCTCGGCGCCGGTCTCACCCCGTTCCCATCGGCAATCGTTCCGTCAAGTCATCACTAGTTACTAGGAATTATTGGGCAAACTAAGCGGTCCCACAGCCTGAATGTTCGGCACGGTGAACACCCCGCCGCGAATCCCGACGACGCGATTCGCCGAAAGAATCAACACGTTGTTTCTCATATGAATGTGGGTGTGACCGACGGGTTGGCCGATCACCTCCGAATTCCCCAACGAGCTGATCTGAACGAGGTTCAGGAATCCGTTATCGTTCAACACGAGCCCGTTCGCGCGTTGCGAGCGGAACGAGCGGAGATTCCCCTGGACGTCGACGAGCGCCGTCCCCGCGAGCTCGGGATGGAACGACCCGCTCAGATCGGTGAGAAGATTCGGATCTTTGAGCGTGAGCGTTCCTTGTTGTTTCAGCGTCGCCGGCGAATAAAGCTCGACGACGTTCACCCCGTTCTGCACCCCGGTATCGAGCGCGAGATTTTGTTCGACCCCGCCGAGAGCGTGGAGCGGAACCGTCGGATTGAGCGCCGCGACCGACGCCGGCCCGGGCAAGACCGCCCGCGTCTGTTCCGTAAGCGGACCCCTTTGAGCGATCGCGGTCATCACGCCGTTTTCCAGCGATAAAGGCGTGAGCGTGTTGAAATGTCCCGTCCCGGCCAGGTAAATGCCCGGTCGCGCCGAGATCCCCGTCGCGCCCCCGCCGAGGAAGAACTCCTTTTGAGGGATGAACGGCTCGCCCACGACGACGGCCGAACCCGTCGCGAGGCTCTTCGTCAGGTCGATACCCAAAACCGTACCCGTCGATCCCGAAGTCGAATCAATCACATAAGTTTGCGTATCGTTCGACGCCAGTCCGTCGATCGCGGTGATCCCCTTGGACGCGAGATCGGCGGTGCTGAATCCGCCGACGAACGCCCCCGTCGACGCGTTGAAGGCGTCGATCGTCGTCGCATCCCCCACGAGGACGACGAGCGAACCCGCGTCGCGTCCGAGCGAAACCCCCGCGGTCGATGTCGGCATGAAGCCCGACAGCGGTATCGTCTGCTGAACGTTACCGGTCAAAGCGTCAAAACGAATCAGTGCATTTGATGTCGAATCATATCCGTAGATCTGAGGATCGCCGACCGCGGGGAATTGTTGCGACTGCGCGTTAATCTGATTGATCACGACGTTGACGCCGGTCGCTTGCTGTCCGAACGAGGGTTTAACTCCCGCGACGGTGATCTTGGTTATCGTGGTGGTGGATGTCGATGAATTCGAAGTCGCGGTCGTCGAAACCGAAGTGACCGGGGTCGTCGCGGAGGCTGAAGTCGTCGTCGACGACGAAGGCGAAGTGAGAGAGAACGCCGGCGACGAGGTCGAAGACGCCGACGATGTCGTCGCGACGCTTTGGGTTGAAGCGAGCGATCCCGACGATTCGGTCGTTCCCGCCGAAGTCGTCGTAGTAATAATCGATGATAAATGCACTTGCGAATTCGATGCCATGGAATTGAGGAAGAGCGACCCCACGCCCCCCGTCATATTGATCGCCCCGCCCGGTATCAGATTAAAATTCCTCAAATTCACGATGCCGACGGGGGTTGCGCCGATACCGCTCAGATCGCCGAGCGGAATCGCGGCGTCTTTGATCGTCGCAAGATACGCGGTGCGGCTTCGACCGCCGACGCGCGCGATGATTCCACTCGCCGAAGTCGTCCCCTCATAAACGAGGTTGAGCGCTCCGTCGGCCGATTCGGTGCTGCCGGCGAGTGTGCCGGGTCCGAAGAGCGTGATCGTCACGCGTGAACCTTGCGGAGTCGAATAAGCGAGTTCTTTGAGAGGAGGCGGCGTCGCGCCTCCGCTTAACAATCGACGGTCTTCGAGTCCCTCAAGGACCGGACGTCTATCTAGCTTGCGACTCCGCGGTTTCATCTCGCGCCTCCGGCTCGCTTCCAGCACACGCCGCGATCCTTCGCGGTCGGAATGATTCTTCACTCAAATCGGCAATCCTTAACGCGCGACATCAATCCCTCTTCGAAAGATTTGAGACTCGGCGAGCGCGACGGGGGGGATGAGCAAACCTGTCGAACGAAACTTGAGAAAAAATCGGCGAAATCGCCTAAATTCCCCGGTTCCCAGATCGTGGCCGAGAGGGGGAATTCGAGCGCATCACCAGGCGAACGCTCGAGGAAAAGCCGTCCGGCAGTCGACGGTCGAGAAAGGTTCCTTCAGCATACCCGCGCCGGAGTTTCAAACCGGTCGCAAACGATCTTCCTCGATGAGCCGTTTCGTTTGATTTCATGATTTGTCGGGGCCGACTTTATTTTGAATTGTATATCATCCTTTTATACTTTTGAAACACGATTTTACGAGCGAGCCAAGCTTTCATTAATATATCATATAGATATTATACGATATAATATCAAATTCGACGCTCGGGTCGATCAACCAAACTGGATCAGTTCCAGAACTTGAATCGAGCATTCCTCAAACCGCGATCCGTTCATCGCCGACCGGATTGAACCGGCTCGAGATCATCCGACTTCCTGTCACAGGATGCCGGGATTCCGAGAGAGAGTCGTTCGTGTTCGCTAGATCAAGGGCTTCGCCCGAGGGCTGAGAATTCCGGGGTCCGCGGCCCGCCAAGAAAACACATGTCAGTCGACACGAAAATCGACCCTCATCCGCAAACCCAACCCTAACATCCCAAAAGGCGATAAATCCCCTACTTTTAATCTCGCACAAGAGAACCCGACATAATCCAAAAAATTCCAAAATTTTGGGAACCAAATTCCGCATTCGTCGTCTATATTATAGAGAGAGAAATTCGATTCGAAATCCAAAAACTTTGCGTACCAAAATTAGCCGAATCAATCCTTCGATTAAAACCCTTATTGTTTTCACATTTCCCAAGTTATGCGAATCCTCAAGAACACGCAACAATCGTCGCGATCGACGCGGTATCGATCGATTGTCAATCGCCCGCAAAGCGAACGATCGACCCACTCGCCTCTCCAACCGATGAATCTCGCCCATACAGATTACGCAAACGCCCCAAGATCCGAATGGCTTCGCTCGGCAGGTTTTCTTAAACATCTTGTCCTAAAGGAACTTACCGCAACCCACGACGTCACGAACACGCGATTGTATCGCTCCGAGACGGTTGTAACGGCGGAATTGCGAACCGTTCGACTCGGTTTATCACGTCGATCCTGATCCAATCATGAAACGAAAGCGACGAGAACGCGGGGTCGTTGGCGCGGCTTTGCGGGTCGGGTTAAGATCGCCTTTAGAACCCCGCCGGGACAATCAAGGCCGTCGTTGCGATTCTCCTCACTTTTAAAGGTTGAACGATTGAGTAAGGTGCGAATTATGAGCGTGATTTCGGCTCGTCGAGTGATCTCGTTCGCCTTGGTATGCTTTTCATTGGGATTCGGCGATTGCGCGTTCGCCGCCGATCAACCCGCCAAGCTCACGTTCCACAAAGGGGATCGAGTCGTTTATATCGGCGGAGTCTTCGCCGAACGCCTCGATCATTTCGGCCGATTGGAAACGCTCGTTCAATTGCGCAGGCCCGATCTTGGCCTCACGTTCCGAAGTCTCGCGTGGCCAGGAGATACGCCTTCCGAACAGCCCAGACCGCTCAACTTCGGCGATCAAATCCGTCATCTCACCGAGCAAAAGGCCGATGTCATCTTCCTCTGTTTCGGTCTTTCGGAATCGTTCGCGGGCCCCGAGGGATTAAACGATTTCCGCTCGGGACTCGAAGCGTTAATCCAGGATTATCAGTCGCATAAGTTCAACGGAAAGACCGCGCCGCGGCTGGTCGTCATCTCGCCGATCGCGCACGAGAATGTCGGCGGCGACTTTCCAGACCCGACCGCTCACAACCGCAACCTTGAACTTTACACCGAAGCGATGCGATCGATCGCTCAAACGCATACGCTGCCGTTCGTCGATCTTTATCACCCCACGCTCGCTTTGATGAACGAGCCGGGAGGATCTAAGCTCACGTTCAACGGCGTTCATCTGACCGATTACGGCGATTGGGCGGTGTCGCAATTGATGATTGATCAATTGTTCGATCCCGCGGTCGCGGTCGACGCGACGCTCGACGGTTCGAATCCGAATGCGATCGATTTCGCTCCACTCAAAAGGGCGCTCGATCGCACGTTTCGCGTCCCTCCCGTTCCTTCTGGAGCTCACGCTCACGATTCTTTGCTCAAGCGTCTCCCGAAGATTGTCGTCAAGAATCTTCCCGGCGGCGAATTCACGCTCGTATTGGATGGAATTCCGATCGCGTCGGCCGCGAGCGAATCGTGGGCGTCGGGAGTTCGCCTAATCCGAGGCGCTCTGGTCGACGGCGTTGAAAAGCTCCGCCTCGCGATCGCGGACCGCAATCAAGAGTTTTATTATCGTTGGAGGGGGGTGAATGGTGAATACATTTACGGTCGGCGCGTCGATCCGTTCGGATCGGTTTCGTTTCCGCCCGAGATGAAGAAGCTTGATGAGATGATTGCCGACCGCGACACGCGTATTCTCACGCTCAACAAGCATGCCGCGATCGGAGAGTTCGCGCTCAAAGCGGGATATGTTCCCGAATCGAAAGTCGCAACCGTTTCCGGGACCGAGCCCAAAGCCGAATCGGTTTACGAGGTTTACGGGCAAAAGCCGGGATACATCGGCGGCAAACGATTTCCAACCGCGGCCGATCCCGCCGAGGAATTGAAAACGTTCAAAGTTCCCGAAGGTTTTGAGGTGAACTTATACGCGTCCGACGTCGAATTCCCGCTTCATAAGCCGATCGCGATGAAGTTCGACGCCAGGGGACGGATGTGGGTGACATGCGCGCCGTCTTACCCGCAGTATCTTCCAGGTCATCCTCCCGACGACAAGGTTTTGATTCTGGACGATCAAAACGGCGACGGCAAAGCCGATAAGTGCACGGTTTTCGCCGACAAGCTCTATTTACCGGGAGGGATCGAACTCGGCGACGGCGGAGCGTACATCGCCGAACAGCCCAATTTACTGTTCGCCAAAGATACGAACGGCGACGACATCGCCGATTATCGCGAGACGATCCTCCACGGTTTCGGCACCGGCGACAGCCATCACGCGATCAACGCGTTCACGTGGGGGCCCGGCGGGTCGCTTTATATGATGGAGGGGACGTTCCTCGTTTCGGCGGTTGAAACGCCTTACGGGCTCACACGGTTACACGAATCGGGGGTTTATCGGTTCGAGCCGAATTCGGGAAGGGTCGACGTTTCGGTCTCGTATTCGTTCGCCAACCCGTGGGGCGAGGTTTTCGACCGTTGGGGTCAAAACTTTCTCGCCGACGCGTCGGGGGGCTCGAATTACTTCGCGCTGCCGATCATGGGACGCGTCGAACACCCGCGTAAACATCCCGGCATGAAAGAGTTCACCCTCACCAAGGTGCGCCCCACGTGCGGTTGCGAGATCGTATCAAGCCGTAATTTCCCCGCCGATATGCAGGGCAATTATCTTGTTAATAATTGCATTGGTTTTCAGGGGATCAAGAATTACAAGGTCGAGGAGGACGGATCGGGGTTCGTGGGTCGCGAGATCGAGCCCCTGCTCTTTTCGACCGATCCCAATTTTCGACCCGTCGACATCTCGTTCGGACCCGACGGAGCTTTATATATCGTCGATTGGTACAACCCGTTGATCGGACATATGCAGTTTTCGATTCGCGATCCGGGGCGCGATCACGTTCACGGGCGGATCTGGCGGATCGCTTATAAAAAGCGTCCGCTTGTTTCGAGGCCCAAGATCGCGGGCGAGCCGATCGCGGCGCTGCTCGATCTTTTAAGAACCTATGAAGATCGGACGCGGTATCAAGCTCGAATCGAATTACGCAATCGCGACCGAACCGCGGTTTTGAAGGCTCTGGGAGATTGGGTCGCGGCTCTCGATCGCGCCGAGCCCGATTATGAACACTTGCTGCTCGAAGCGCTTTGGATTTACGCCGGCGAGAACACGGTGAACCGCGATTTGCTGGAAAAGCTGCTCGCGGCTCGCGATTATCACCCCCGCGCCGCGGCGACGCGCGTGCTTCGCTATTGGAGCGATCGGATTAAAGATTCGCTCACGCTTTTGCGCAAGCAGGCGGTTGACGACAACCCCCGCGTTCGGCTTGAAGCGGTCGTCGCTCTCTCGGATTTCAAATCGTCGGAGGCCGCCGACGCGGCGCTCGAGGCGCTGCGGAAACCGGTCGATTATTATCTCGATTTCGGCCTCAAAGAGACGATGACGACTCTTGAACGATTCTGGCGCCCGGCGCTTGCCGAGGGGAAGCCGATCGCCGCGAGCAATCCCGCCGGAGCGATCTTCTTAACGGGTATTCTCAGCCCAGCCGAGCTGATCAAGCTGCCGCCGAGTTCGACGATCGATCTCGCCATTCTCTCGCGCGAAGGGATCGTCGCCGAGGAACGCACGATCGCTCTTAAACGTCTGACCGAACGGAACAAATCGACCGTGATTTCCGAATTGCTCAAAGTGATTGAGCATGTTGATTCGGAAGACAGCTTACACACGGGACACGTATTGAACGATCTCGCCGAAATGCTGTCGGCGCGTCCCGTCGATGAACTTCGCGCGGCGCGGCGCGAGCTCGAGCGGATCGCGGCGCGCGCCCGTCATCCGTTCACGCGTCAAGTTGCGACGGTCGCACTGATCGAAGCCGACGATTCTCTTGAACCTTCGTGGCGAAACGCGACCCGATCGCTCGCGGCGCTGACGACTTGGGTCGACGCGGTTCCGTTGATTCGCAAGGCCGAGCTTCGCTCCGCGGCGTTCGATACTATTCATCCCCTTGTGAACGGCAAGCTTCCCGAAACGCTCGCATCGCTGGGAAAGAAAGACCGCGTACCGCGAGGCAGGTTCGTAAGAATCGAGCTGCCCGGAAACGCGCGTACGCTCACGCTCGCCGAGGTTCAGGTGCAAAGCGACGGCAAGAACGTCGCGCCCCAGGGGGTCGCTTTGCAATCGAGCGTCGCTTACGACGGCCCTCCCGAACGCGCGATCGACGGTAATACCGACGGTTCGTACGGTGCGGGGGGGCAAACGCACACGCAAGAGAACGAGCTCAATCCGTGGTGGATGCTCGATCTTGGAAGCGATCGCCCGATCGAGGAGATCGTCGTTTGGAACCGAACCGACGGCGATCTGGGAGATCGTTTGAGAGGATTTCGATTGATCGTGCGCGATTCAAGCGGATCGATCACGTATCGCAAAGACAATCTTCCAACCCCTCGGCCTTCGGTCCGTTTTGAGATCGGGAGCGATCCCGAGGGGATGCTGCGGAGGTCGGCGATCAATGCGCTTCCGGCGCTTGCGGGACACGAGCGAGAGTCGTTCCGAACGCTCGCGCATTTGATTGTGAAAGGCGCCGATCGCGACGCGGCGATCAGGGCGATCCGACGGATTCCCCGCGAACATCGGCCGATCGACGAGGTTCGTCCCGTGCTCGCAGCGCTTGTCGCTTACGTTTCAGGGCTCGGCGACGCGGCGCGAGCCGAACCCGCTGCGCTCGACGCGATCCAACTGGGAGGAGACCTGGCTTCGACCCTTCCCGCGACCGAGGCCAAATCGTATCGATCGAAACTCGGCGATCTGGGCGTCAACGTCGTCCTGATTCGCACGATTCCACATAAGATGGTTTATGATCGATCGAAGTTTTATGTCGAGGCGGGGAAGCCCGTCGTGATCGTTTTTGAGAATCCCGACATCATGCCGCACAACTGGATTGTCGCGGCGCCGGGATCGTTGGCGCAAATCGGTCTCGCGGCCGAGCGGATGGCGTCGAGCCCCGACGGCTATGCGCGCAGTTTCATTCCGAGTGATCGCCGCGTGCTGCACTCGATCCGGCTGGTTCAACCCGGCGAATCGTTGCGGCTCAATTTCCGCGCGCCCACGACCGTCGGAGAATATCCGTATGTTTGCACATTTCCAGGGCACTGGCGGATCATGAACGGCGTGATGCATGTCGTGCCGAGGCTTGCGGATATCCCCGCCGACGAGCTCAATCCGCCGCCGGCGGGCGAATCTTCGCCCGATTCAAGACCGTTCGTTCGGCAATGGCTGTTTGAAGATCTCGCCGCCGATCTGCATAACGTTGGTCACGCGCGATCATATGAACGCGGCAAAGCGCTCTTCACCGCGGCGACTTGTGTTCAATGCCACAAGGCGCGAGGCGAAGGGGGCGAAATCGGCCCGAATCTCGACGAAATCGCGCGAAAGGTCGTCGACAAGAAAATCACTCCGGCTGACGTTCTCCATTCGGTGCTCGACCCGTCGAAGGACATCGAAGAAAAATATCGACCTGTGTTAATTGAAACGAACGACGGCGAGGTCGTGACGGGGATCGTTTCGGATCGGACCGCGGATTCTCTGACGATCGTCGCGGGACCGCGAGCGAAGCCGCGAACCGTCCTGTTGAAGGATGTGGCCGAGAAGGCCGAGTCGAAGGTTTCGTTGATGCCGCAGGGCTTGCTCGTCACCCTTTCCAAAGACGAGATTTTCGATCTTATCGCTTATGTGATCGCCGCGGGCGATCCCGATCATAAAGCATTCCATAAATGATTTTATCAGGCTCTATAAATCCAATAGGGTCGATCGCGAGGGGGTTTTATGGCGTCGAACGAGCCGGCTTACCGATTGGTCGTTTTCGACGCGCCCGACGAACCACAGGCGACGCGCGATCTGATCGCCAAGGTTGTGAACATGCATCCGACCGACGCGATGCGGTGGGTGGCGCGAACTCCCGGCGTGTTTCCCGGGCTTTTATCCGAGGCTCAGGTGCGACCGCTGCTCGACGGGCTTTACGATCTGGGGGTCGCGGCGGAGGCGTGGCGCGACGATTCGTTCCCCGATCTCACGCGACCGCGGGTCGTGCATGAGGCCTCTTGCCTTCCAGAAGGGTTTCGGATCACGGGGCTGCGCGGCGAGCCGACACACTGGATTCCGTGGGATCAGATCGAACTCGTGAACGCGGGAAGGGTGGTTGAAGACGACAACCGCGATTCCGAATCGCCCCGTTGGACG
>JAKBCQ010000796.1 GCA_021807585.1 Planctomycetota bacterium
ACCCGCCTTCCCCGAACGCTCGATGATCGCGTCGAGCAGCGGGATCAACATCTCCCCCCCCTCGAGCGAAAACCGCTTCTGGCCGATGTAATGGCTGTGAAGAAACGTCTCGAACAACTCCGCGGCGTACAGCTTGAGCACGATCCGCCGCTTCTTCCGCGAATCCAGCCGCGGTTGATTCCGTGTCGGCTCAATTCGCTCTTGAATCCATGTGCGAATCCTTTTATCTCGAATATGCATATATTCGACGCCGATCTTGCCGCAGTACGTCTGACGAAGAATCGTCAACAATTCGCGCAGCGTCGACGCGGGGGGATCCGTCAACCGACTGTAAAACGTCTTGTCGAGATCCGCGTCGCTGAGGCCGAACGCCGCCAGATCGAGCAGCTCGTGAGAATCGAGCGGCGGATTCAACCGTAACGGATCGAGATCGGCGAGATAGTGGCCGATTTCGCGATAACAGTCGATCAATCGAGTGACCGCGGCCTGAAGCCGCGCCGCATCGAAATCCGACGAATCCTGGCGACTACCGTCGGGTTCCGAGTCGCTTCCGCTCCTCGTCGCCAGCTCGAAGCCCGCGAAAAAAGCACGCCACGTCTCGTCCACCGACGACGGATCGCGCTCCCAACGTTGGTGGTTTTCCTCGATCAACTCCGAATTCGACCAGTTCACGACCGACGAGCGATTCATTGGACTTGGCCCTGGCTTGAAGGCGACGGCGATCGCCTTCGTCGTTTCGTCGACCCGCGGAACCAGCATTTCCGCGGCCGAATCAAGGTTCCCGCAACCGCGGCCCAACCCGCGCGCCGCCATGACGCGCTCTCGCCGTCTATCGCTCTATTATAGAGCAACACGATCGCGAAAGTCTCCCGCCTTGTGAAAAACGACGGGTCCCGATTCCGTACGCCCGGAGCGATCGGCGCCGAACTCACTCCCAAGCCATTCCCACGACGCGAAACGAGAGATAACGAATGAAAGACGATCGGATCGCGCACTTGATTTCCCACTATACGTCCGTTATCGTACGAAGCGATCCATCCCTCAATCGAGACCGAATCGATGAACCATCTGTTTTACGGCGATAACCTTCAGGTCATGCGCGATCACCTCGCGAACGAATCCGCCGATCTCGTTTATCTCGACCCTCCATTCAACTCGAAACGCGATTACAACCTTCTCTTCAAATCTCCCAAGGGACATCAAAGCGAGGCGCAGATCGAGGCCTTCAAAGACAGTTGGAGCTGGGGCGAGCAAGCCGAACGCGAATACGACGATCTCCTCCATCAAGCCAATACCGATTGCGCTCTGATCATGCGGGCGTTGCGCGCCTTTCTCGGCGAAAACGACATGATGGCGTATCTTACAATGATGGCGGGTCGCCTGCTCGAACTACGTCGCGTGCTGAAACCAACGGGTTCGCTTTACTTGCATTGCGACCCGACCGCGTCGCATTATCTCAAGATCGTCCTCGACGGAGTCTTCGGCAAAGAGAACTTTAAATCCGAGATTGTGTGGAAAAGAACGACAAGTCATGGCAATGTTGGGCGTGCATATGGAGTATGTACCGATTCGATCTTCTTCTATTCAAAAACATCGAAGTTTACCTGGAATCAAGTTCACGCTCCGATGGATCCGGAATATATTAAGAATCGATTCTCTGGACAGGACACCGATGGAAGAGTTTGGCAATCGGTTACGTTGCGGAACCCGGGTCCAAGACCTAATTTGCGTTATGCATACACGGCCTCAAACGGACAAACCTATGAACCGCACCAGAACGGATGGTCGTGCGATATCGATCGAATGAGACGCTACGACGAGGAAAATCGTCTCCATTTTCCAAAGCCGGGTGGTAAACTAAGGCTTAAAATGTATCTGGACGAATCACCGGGTATCAAGCTTCAAAATCTTTGGACCGATATTCCTCCGATCAATTCGCAAGCCCAGGAACGTCTCGGTTTTCCCACCCAAAAACCGCTCGCTCTCCTCGAACGAATCATCGCCGCGAGCAGCGAAGAAGGCGATGTCGTCCTCGACCCCTTCTGCGGTTGTGGAACCGCCGTCCACGCCGCGCAAAAACTTAAACGCGCTTGGATCGGTATCGACATCACCCACCTCGCGATCTCGCTGATTGAAAAAAGGCTTAAAGACGCCTTCGGCGGAAACTGCGCGTTCGAGGTTCACGGAACTCCCAAAGACCTCGACTCCGCGACCGACCTCGCCCGACGAGACAAATATCAATTCCAATGGTGGGCCGTCTCGCTCGTCGACGCGCGACCCTTCCAGGGCAAAAAGAAAGGCGCCGACGGCGGAATCGACGCAATTAAATTCTTTTATGATATTGACAGTGAAGAGGCGCTCAAAATTGTCGTCAGCGTGAAAGGAGGAACGCTGAAGGCCGACGACGTTCGCGCGCTCAACCACGTTCGAGAACGAGAAAAGGCCGAGATTGCACTCTTGATCTCGCTCCACGAGCCGACCTCGGGGATGCGAGCCGACGCCGCATCGGCGGGCTTCCTCACGAGCGCTAACGGCAAGAAATACATGCGCGTGCAACTGTTAACGATCGAGGGGCTCCTCACCGGCGCCGAACGCGCCTCGCATCCCGATTACGCCCCCGACGTCAACTTCAAAAAAGCCAAACGCGAAAGCTCGGAAACCCAGGGAACGCTGTTGTAATCCAATTTTGATCGTATGCGAGATTGTTATAATCACAAAACATCATCGCATCACGATACTTAATCGACCCGA
>JAKBCQ010000797.1 GCA_021807585.1 Planctomycetota bacterium
TTGAATTAGGCCGTGCGACATGGCGGATAATGGGACATTTGCATTCGATTTTGGGGGGGAGTCCTCGATCAGGATTGAGAGTCGCCGTATGATTGCTTGAATCGAGCGGGGGCATATGACAGAATGCAGAGTTCAGGGTTGAGCGACGATCGACGCGTTCGGATTCGAGGAAGCCCGGATGAACCGAGAAGCGATCATTGCACTTTTGAACGCCGAGGCGCCCGAGTTGTGTCGGAAGTACGGCGCCAAATCGCTTTCGCTCTTCGGCTCGCCGGCTCGGGGCGACGATCGCGAAGGGAGCGACGTCGACATTCTCGTGACATTTGAGGGATCGGTTACGTTTCGATGTTTCATGGGATTGAAACTCGATCTTGAAGATCTGTTCGGCAGGCGTGTCGATCTTGCAACACCAGAGACGTTACGTCCCGAAATTCGATCGAACGTTGAGAGAGATCTGATCAATGTCGCGTGAATGGCGTCTTTACCTTGATGACATGATTCTTTGCTGTGAGAAAGTCCCGCGGTAAGTTGGTTCGATGACGAGTGATGAATTTTTAACTGATGTCATGATCTATGACGCCGTTCTTCGCAATTAAGAGATCCTCGGGGAAGCCTCCAAGCATGTTCCGAACGATGTGAAAGCGCTACTTCCGGAAGTCGCTTGGAGAGAGCTAGCAGGGATGCTGGATTGGATCGCGCACGGTTATTTCACGATCAAAGAGGATGTGGTTTGGAATGCCATTGAGGTCGAGTTACCTCTTTTGCTAACGACTCTCCAAGCTTTCATTCAAAAAGATTAGCAAAATAATAATATAAGCGTGCATTGATTTTAGTCGGCCGGCATAACCGATAATCAATCGCTAACATGAATCTTTTAATTCAATTATTGAATTTTTCGTTTCTTCCTCACGGGTTTCGGCGCGGGCCGGCGGCGTGTTTTTTCGGGCAAGGCGATGAGGCGTTTCTCGATTTGATCGTAGTAGAATTCGGAAGTTTTGCGCAATTCGACCGGAATGTTTTGTAAATAGCGGCGATCGCCCTGGTTCAAAGCCGAAAGAGCCTCGTACCAAGGCCTCAGTTTGATATCGGCGCCGATCTCGCGCAATAAGGACAGAAGATCGTCGCCGTAATTCAAATGCAATAGTACGGCGCTCGCGCGGAACCAATCGTCTTGGGTGCTAGGAAGAAATCGATCTCCGATCACATCAACGGCCTTTTTTAGAGAGATTGAGGAGATCCCCCAATTCGAATCGTATGCGGCGAAAATCGCATTATTCAAATAAGTACTATCAATAAATGTAAAATCTGTTTGTTCATTAATGGATTGGTACATTTCTCGCGCGGCGGGCAAATCCGCCATATAATCGCGTAGCAAAAAAACAAGATTATGTCTAATGTAGGAGTGTGAAGGACTAAGTTCCATCGCCTTTTGAAAAGCCGATAACGCGTCGGAATAGCGTTCGCAATGATCGCAATAGAGATTCCCTAATGCGTTCCAGTATAAAGCATTATCTGGACAGATCCTGATAGCCGTTTTAATCGAGTTCTCCGCTTCATCAAATCGATGAAGATGATTACTTAATAAAATTCCCAAGTCGATCCAACCCTGTGTATTATTGTCGATTTCAATGCTCTTACGATAGGCGACCTCGGCTTCATCAAATTGATTGAGATGCATATGAAGAATTCGACCAATATAATTCCAAGTTAAAGCATGTTCAGAATTGAGGCTAATCGCCTTGCGGAATGCGGATATCGCATGTTCGAACCATGCTAACTGAGTATACAATGTAACGCCCCACTGAAACCATAATTCAAAATCTTCATTATTTGGTTCAATTCTTTGAAGAACCTTTTTGCGGACTTCCTCTGAGAGTTTTGAACAAATATTTGGTTTAATCGTTGCGATCATCAATCGAATTGATTTCTCGTTGGACGCTTTTAAGAACGCTCGATTCCAGTCACTCATTTCATCCGAAGATCGCATTTTGCCCGAAATTAATCGATCGCGGAACCATTCTTCCGCTTCATTCCCAAAAGCCTTCTCAAGCATTTTTCTCTCATCGGCGATCGACCTTCGAATCGTATCGATCTCACCCTTGCTCAATTTTTCCGGATTCGATGCGAGCTTTTCCCGCTCTTTGTTGATAAACAATTGCATAGATCCCAAAACCTCGGCGGCGAAATCGTCCGGAGGAATTTCCGCGTCGGGCGGAACGAGAGCGGCTAGTTTTTCTCGAAGCTCGGCGAACGCGAGGGTCGCTGGTTCGAGTTTTGAGAAGTCGATCACCGATTCCATTTGTCGTCGCGCTTCGTCGGCGCGATTGCTGAGAGCGTCGAGTTCGGCGTGGCGACGAAGATCCTCGCCGTCCGCGGGATCGAGCGTTTGGGCCAAGGCTTGGCTCAGCAAATAACGATCGGGGCTGAAATCGCATTCGCATATTAAATCATGTAAGAGCCGGCTGCGATCCTGGGCTTCGTAGAAACTCTCGATGAAGCGTACGAGGAACTCAACCTCGCGACGGCGCCTTCGCGATGCGCTCCGCATCAGGAACCAAATGTTGAAAAACCGCTCGGCGATCTGGAATCCTACCGATTTCTGTCCAAAGATCTCAACTTTTTCCAAGAATCCGGATTTCTCCAACCGGTCGAGTTGCGCCGAAACACCCGCAATCGGCAGGCGCGTCGATTCGGCGAGTTCGCGGGCGGTGATCGGCGCCCAGTGATCGGCGATCGCACTGACGACGACT
>JAKBCQ010000020.1 GCA_021807585.1 Planctomycetota bacterium
CTCGGCGAACGACCGAGCCGAGTGGACGATCAGGGCGCCCGGGCGGGGTCGCTACGCGGTTTGGGTCGAGCAGGCGTGTCCCGATGAAACCGCGGGAAGCGGGTTCGCGATCGAGATCGGCGCGAATCGGCTCGAGGCGACGGCTCGCGGCACGGGGGGCTGGGACGATTACCGTCGGTTTCGCATCGGAGCGATCGAGCTTGAGCCGGGCGAGCGCAGCGTCTTGGTGCGCGCTTCAGGACCGATCAAGGCGGGAGCGATCGTCGATATCAAGTCGATCGAGCTCCGTCCGCTTGATGAAACGAAAAACGTGTCGAAATAAAATAAATCAAGATAGACAATTTCAAGCAAGTTATTCAGAAAGAGCCGACGATAATGTCAAAATCAAGCGACATCAAGGCCGCGGGGATCGAGCTTTATTTCTTGCCGATTCGGGCGCGAACGCCGCTGAAGTTCGGTCCCGAGACGGTGACGAACGTGACGTGCGCGCGGGTGCGGGCGACGGTCGAGGACCGACTTGGAAGGAGGGGCGTCGGTTGGGGGGAAACGCCGCTTTCGGTGCAGTGGGTGTGGCCGAGCACGGTCGCTTATGACGAGCGTCACGATGCGCTTGTGCGGCTGACGGTCGAGCTGGCTCGAAACTGGTCCGAATACGCCGAATTCGGCGATCCGATCGAGTTGGGCCATGGATTTCAGAAGCACGTTTTGGGAGAAACGCTTTCGGCGGCGAATCGAGTGCGCGAGGGGAGCGAACGGATCCCCCGGCTCGCGGCTCTCGTCTGCTGTTCTCCTTTTGATTTGGCGATCCACGACGCCTTCGGGAACCTGCTCGATCGTCCGACATATACAACGTACAATCGCGAATTCATGAACAGAGATCTTGCCGCGTATCTGAGCCCCGCGGAGGGGGCTGAGGCGTCGTTCAACGGGAGATATCCCGCCGATTTCCTCGTTCTCGAACGACCGGCGTCATTGATCGCATGGCATTTGACGGGAGGGAAAGACGCGATCGAAGCGGACGACCTGACGGGGGACGAGCCGAACGACGGCAGGCCTGTATTGCTGCGCGATTGGATTCGAAGCGACGGCCTGACGTGCGTCAAGGTGAAGCTTACGGGGAACGATTCGACGTGGGATTACAACCGTCTTACGAAGGTGGGACGAATTGCGCTTGAGGAAGGCGTTTCGCGGCTCTCGGCCGATTTCAACTGCACCGTTCTCGAGCCGAGCTACGTGATCGAGATTCTCGACCGGCTTCATCTTGAAGAGCCCCTTATATACGAGAAGCTCTTGTATGTGGAACAGCCGTTCCCTTATGATCTCGAGGCTCATCCGATCAAGGTTCATGAGGTATCCAAACGCAAGCCTTTGTTTTTGGATGAAAGCGCTCACGATTGGGAGATGATCAGGCTTGGTCGAGAGCTGGGGTGGTCGGGGGCGGCGTTGAAGACGTGCAAAACGCAGACGGGGGCGATATTGAGCCAGGCGTGGTCGAAGGCGCACGGTATGCCGCTGATGGTTCAAGATTTGTCGAACCCGATGTTGGCGCAAATTCCGCACGCGCTTTTGGCGGCGCACGCGGGGACGATCATGGGGGTCGAGACGAACGGGATGCAGTTTTATCCTGATGCGTCGATCCCCGAGGCTGAGATTCATCCCGGTTTATATCGTCGTATCGGCGGTCGTATCTCGTTGGAAACGCTGGGAGGGAGGGGTTTCGGCCAACGTGTCGACGAGATCCGTCGCGATCTTCCCGAGGCCGCGGGCGTGTTCGGCGAACCCTCGGCGATGAAGAGCGAATCCGGGGCGCGAACCAAATCGCGACTCGACGTCTCATAAAAGAGCGCCGTCGGACACGATCCAGGAATCAAACAATAATACATGCATTGAGGTGAGCGATGTCGAAGGGGAAATCGGGATATGAAGGTCCTTTGGAACGTATCGACGACGTTCGGTGGCGGATTCCCAAGAGTTACCGCGCCGATATGAGGGTCGACGGGATGATCTTCGCGGACGACGTGATGATCGAGACGATCCGCCAGGACAAGGCGCCCGAACAGGTGGCGAATGTCGCGACGCTTCCTGGTATCCAGAAGGCGAGCCTGGCGATGCCCGACATTCATTGGGGTTACGGGTTCGCGATCGGCGGGGTCGCCGCGACCGACGCCGAGGAGGGGGGCGTGATCTCACCCGGCGGGGTCGGTTATGACATCAACTGCGGAGTCAGGCTTTTGCGAACGAATTTGACATGGGACGACGCCAAACCGAGGATCCGCGCGCTGATCGAAGATCTGTTCGCAACCGTGCCGACGGGGGTCGGCCAAAGCGGTCGGTACAAGTTCGGCAAGCCTCAGATCAAGGAACTAATGGAACAAGGAGTTCAATACGTAGTTGATCGAGGAATGGGGACGGCGCGCGACGTCGAGTTCGCCGAGGCGGGGGGAAGGCTGGCGGGCGCGGATCCCGACCGGGTGAGCGATCGCGCTCTTGAACGTGGATATGATCAATGCGGCACGCTTGGATCGGGGAATCATTTCCTCGAGGTGCAGGTGGTCGATCGCATCCTGGACGAGGTCGCGGCGCGGGTGATGGGGCTTGTCGAGGGGACGATCGCGGTACTGATTCACTCGGGCTCGCGAGGGCTCGGCTACCAGGTTTGCGACGATTATCTGGCGAAGTTCGCCGATTGTTCTAAGAAGTATGGAATCGAGCTTCCCGACCGTCAGTTGATGTGCGCTCCGTTGCGGAGTCCCGAGGGGCTGGCGTATTTGGCGGCGATGCGGGCGGCGGCGAATTACGCGTGGTGTAATCGACAATTACTTACGCATCAGGCGCGAGAGTCGTTTGGGAGAGTTTTCGAGGTTCCGTGGGAGAGTTTAGGGCTCGAGCTCGTTTATGATGTTGCGCACAACATCGCCAAGTTTGAGGATCACGAAGTCGACGGTCGGAGGAAGGAGGTGTGCGTGCACCGTAAGGGAGCGACGCGTGCTTTCCCGCCGGGTCATCCCGAGATTCCGGCTCTTTACCAAGGGATCGGCCAACCCGTGATCATTCCCGGCAGCATGGGGACCGCGAGTTGGGTGCTGGCGGGACGACCTGGAAGCATGCTTCATACGTTCGGGACGTCGTGCCACGGAGCGGGTCGCTTGATGAGCCGAACCGCGGCGGTCAAACTCGCCGAGGGGAGACGAATCGACAAGGAGCTCGACGCGATTGGAATCATCGCCAAGGCGCGAGGCCACAAGGGGCTCGCCGAGGAGCAACCCGCGGCTTACAAGGATGTCGATCAAGTCGTCGAAGTCGTCGATCGCGCCGGGATCTCTCAAAAGGTGGCACGGCTCAGGCCCGTGGGGGTTATCAAAGGCTAATCAGATATAAAAGAAGAGGCATGAGCAAATAAAGATTTATGATGTCGCGGAGTGATTCGCCGACCGACGGCGTTTTGAGGAACGCGTCGCGGTCGAGCGGATCATCCCGCTTTGCGGTGGATCGGCGGCCGATCCTCGCGGGTGGTGACGGCGAAGTCGGCGATCACGGGACGTTCGAGGGCGATGAAGTCGTCGAAGTTCACGCGATAGGCTTCGTGTCGGCAATGGCCGTCGAGGAGGATTTCGGAGTTGTTCGCGAGACAGCGATCGACGACGACCGGGATGCCGTAGAGGCGACCGAACGGCGGCGCGGAGCCGCGTTGGCAGTCGTGAAAGACGAGTTCGAGATCGTCTTCGTCGGCGAGTTTAAGCTCGTCGAGTGAGAGTAATTTGGCCAACTGGACGAGGTCGACGCGGTGCGTCGAGGGGAGGACGGCGAGGAGGTATTGCCCCCTCGAGAGGAGGAGAACGCCTTTGGCGACCGAGCCGCCCGAGAGGTGCGACGCGTGGGCTCGCCTCGCAGCGGTCGGAGCGGGTGGACGTAAGACGTGTTGGAATCGAATGCAGCGCCGGGTCAGATAATCCGTGATGGTCATCACAAAGTTCCTCATGCGAAGGCGGGTTATCCACACTATACAATATAGGCTATTTGCGACGGATAGGAAACATGCGGTGGATTTTCCTTACTGATTTACCTGATCATTCTCGATGAAGCCGGCAAACTTGCTGAATTTAGCGTGGATGGTGGTTTTCAAACATGGCGGCGATGTATAGAATAGACGGTGAGAATCTTGACGGGCTGGGTGATCGCTTCGGCTCTTGCATTGATGGAGACATTGACGTAAGATTGAAACGAAGAGGAAAGTCCGGACTCCGCGGGGCGCGGTGGTGGGTAACGCCCACCGCTCGTGTTGAACGGGTAGGGAAAGTGCCACAGAAAACAAACCGCCGTTGGCGACTTGTTTCGTCAACGGTAAGGGTGAAACGGCGAGGTAAGAGCTCACCAGCGATCCGGGCGACCGGACCGGCTTGGCAAACCCCACCGGGAGCAAGACCAAATAAGGGAGCACGACGCCGATTCCACTGGAACGGGCGTCGACGGGAGGCCCCGGCCCGTCATCGACTTCCGGGTAGGTCGCTTGAGGCGTCGGGAGACCGTCGTCCCAGAGAAATGATCATCCGAGAACATAATTGTTCTCGACAGAATCCGGCTTACAAGCCCGTCGGGGTTCTCATTCGCGTCGGTCGAACGTCGCTTGGCGCCGAACGACGGGTCGATACGGCGCATCGTTTGAAGCCGCGTAATCGTTTAGAGAATCGTATGAAATCACAAGATAGCAATTATGTCAACGGGGTTGTAGCCGAGGCCGATCGTCGCGAATGCTTTTCGAAGAGGTCGCGTTCGACTCGCGTGGAGGCGAACTCACGGTGCTTGATCCGCGGATCGATCGTCGATTCGTGGGTCGAGCGCGACGAAGAGGGGAAGCCGCGGATCGTGCTTCAGGTTCATCCCGTCGGGTCCAAGCTCGATTTGGTGATCGTTGAAGCCCCCGCGTCGTTGCTTCCCGATCGAGGCTGGATTGAGGATCTTGGAGAGAATTTGTGCCACGGCAACCCGGTCGTCGCGATCGGCAAGCCTGCGCGCGGCGGCTGTCTGCGGGCGTCTTTTCTCGATCTATCGTTTTAAATGCGACCGTATCGTCGCCGAACCGCCGATTCGATTCCGTCCCGCCCCCCCCTTGACCCGTCCGCGCCGTCGCTCTACAAAATGAAATACGGCGTGCGAATCGACGCGTAACCGAAAGCGGTGCTTACCTAATTATTTGTAATACTTGAAAGATCATACTCATGAGCGTATATCGGCGCGGGTTGGTCTCGCGGTGGGTCGAGGGGCTTCGCTACGGCGGCGGAGTAGGCCAGTGGTCGTGGCTGCGCCACAGGAGCACCGGACTCGGCATCCTGCTTTACCTTGTTGTTCACATCTGGGATACATTTCTTGTGATCTTCAGTCCCGCGTCGTACGACGCGATCATGGGGATTTACGGCGGCAAGTTCGACGGCGTCGAATATCCCCTCCTTCGCTGGGCGTTTCGTCTGGGAGAACTCGGCCTGATCGCGTCGGTCGTCTTTCACGCGGTCAACGGACTGCGGGTGATCCTTTTCGACCTCTCGCCGATTCGCGCCGTGGGGGCGCAAAAAGAGCTCTTCTGGGCGGTGACGGCGCTCTTCTTTTTCATTATGATCCCGGTGGCGTTCATTGTGATTCACTCGCTCGTCGCCGAACCGACGACCGTCACCGCGGCGATCATGCTTCGCCTGGACCTCGTTCGTTCATTCGCTTATTAATAAGAAAGGCTGGTGATTTGTCGTGGCCGTCACCGCTCGTTCGCGACGCGTCAAGCCGGCGGGGGGATTCGAACTCGCCGCGTGGTACTTCATGCGAATCTCGGGGCTATTTCTCGTCTTCCTCGCGCTCGGTCATCTTTGCATCATGCATCTTATTCATAATGTCGAATCGATTAATTACAATTTTGTGAGCGATCGTTGGACGAACCCGCGGACGGGCTACATTTGGCGGCTCTGGGATCTAACGATGGTGAATCTTGCGATTCTTCACGGTTTCAACGGTCTGAGGCAAATCCTTGAAGAATGGATCAACCAAGCCAAATCACGCGTGCTGCTTCGCACCGGGATCTGGATCTTCGCCGGGGCTCTTTTGCTCCTGGGTAATTACGCGATCCTGATGTTCGTGAAAGACGCCGATTACCTCAAAAACCGCCGCGACGCCGCGGCCGACGCGGTCACCGTGAAGGCGGGCGTCGAACGCTCCGGATCGCCGCGAACCCGGGCGTCGGTCGTCGTCTTCGACGCTCAAAGATAATTTTATGCCGGCGTAAGTACTCTTGTCGCCGCCCCGCGATCGTCATCTTTAGGTGAGTGAATTACATGAATTATCATAGGTTTGATTGTATTATCGTCGGCTCGGGGGGCGCCGGATTGATGGCCGCGCTCGAGGCGAGCAAGCTGGCGGGGACCGCGGTCGTCAGCAAGCTTTACCCGACTCGATCGCACACCGGCGCCGCACAGGGAGGGATCGCCGCGGCGCTCGCGAACCTCGAAGACGACACCTGGGAGAACCACGCGTACGACACGATTAAAGGGGGGGATTTTCTCGTCGATCAAACCGCCGCCGAGGTTCTCTGTCGCGAGGCGGTCGAGTGCATTTATGATCTTGAGCACATGGGTTTGCCGTTCGACCGCACTCCCGACGGCAGAATCTCGCAACGCCGGTTCGGCGGCCACACCAAGCCCAATCCAGTTTACGACCCCGCCGCGCCCGCCGGAACCGAGGCGGCCAAGCCCCGCATCCCGGTCAAACGCGCCTGTCATTCGGCCGACCGTACGGGTCATATGATTTTGCAAACGCTTTATCAGCAGTGCATCAAACAAGGCGTGACGTTCTTTGACGAATTCCACATGCTCGACCTGATCATGGTCGAGGGGGAATGCCGCGGGATCGTCGCGATCGAGATCGCCACGAGCGAGCTGCACGTCTTTCACGCCAAATCGGTGTTGCTGGCGACCGGCGGCTTCGGCCGGATGTTCAAGGTATCGTCGAACGCGTTCGCGCTTACGGGAGACGGTCCGGCGATCGCGTACCGCCACGGCATACCGCTTGAAGACATGGAATTCTATCAATTTCATCCCACGGGAATCTATCGCCTGGGGATCCTCCTGAGCGAGGCGTGTCGCGGCGACGGCGGAGTGATGTTCAACGGCGAGGGGGAGCGTTTCATGGAGAAATACGCTCCCAATCTCAAAGATCTCGCGAGTCGCGACGTCTGCTCGCGATCGATCTATCAGGAGGTTCGCGCCGGCCGCGGAGTCGGCGGTAAAGATTACGTATATCTGGATATCCGCGCTGAAACGATCAATAAATATAAGACGAGCCCGACGGGAGAGCCCGTCGACAGCGCCTGGGTGAGCAAACGTCTCCCCGACATCATCGATTTCGCCCGCACGTACCTCGGCGTCGATCCGATCCACGAACCGATGCCGATTCAACCCACGGCGCACTACGCGATGGGGGGGCTGCCGACCGACGTCCACGGTCGTGTTCTTCGCGACGAAAGCGGCGCCTTCATCGCGGGACTTTATTCCGCGGGAGAGAGCGCGTGCGTCAGCGTGCACGGAGCGAATCGACTGGGAACGAACAGCCTCGTCGATCTTGTCGTTTTCGGTCGCAGGACGGGTCGAGAAATGGCGCGGTTCGCGCTCGATCGTCCCTTCCAATCGCTTCCGCCAAAACCCGAGGCGTATGTGAAAGCCGAGATCGAGGCGGTGCTCGCCCGCCCGCGAGTCGAGCCGTGGGTCAAAATTCGCGATGAAATGCAGCGGACGATGATGGACGAATGCGGCGTGTTTCGCACCGCGGACACCCTCACCAAAGCTCGCGACGTGCTCGTCGACCTTCAAAACCGATACCGTTCGACCGGCGTGCAAGATAAAGGAACCGTGTTCAACACCGGCCTCCTCGAAGTGCTCGAACTCGGCTGCCTCCTCGATCTCGCGCAGGCGACCGTTGCGAGCGCGCTCGCCCGCAAAGAGAGCCGGGGCGCTCACTCGCGTGAAGATTTCCCCACGCGCGACGATTCCCAATTTTTCCGGCACACTTTCATCTTTAAAGACGGCGAATACCCGGGCCGAATCGGCTACAAAGACGTCGACGTCATTCTCCGCCAGGTCGACGGCCGCATGGAACCCAAATACCCGCTTGAGATTCGCAAATATTAATCATTACACGAAGGGTTAGTTTCATATGTCGATGCGCACGTTGACGGTACGGATCAAGCGTTACGTTCCCGAGCGCGATCGCGCGCCGAGGTGGGAGGAGTTCAAGGTCGAAGCCGATCCCCACGATCGCGTTCTCGACGTGATTCAGAAGGTGAAGTGGGACCAGGATGAAACGATCGGGCTGCGAAGGTCGTGCGCGCATGGGGTGTGCGGATCGGACGCGATGCGGATCAACGGCGTCAATCGACTTGCGTGCAAAGTTCTGATCAAATCGTTGCCGTCGGACGTCCTGACCCTCGAACCGATCCTCGGGCTTCCCGTCATTAAAGACTTGATCGTCGATATGAAACCGTTCTTCGATCATTATAAGAGTGTGCTTCCTTATCTGATCAACGACGATCCTCCGCCCACCACCGAACGGCTTCAATCTCCCGAGGAACGCGCCCGGTTCGACGACACCACGCGCTGCATCCTCTGCGCCTGCTGCACCGCGGCGTGCCCGCCGTTCTGGGGAGACGACAAATATGTTGGACCCGCGGCGATCGTCAACGCACACCGCTTTATCTTCGACTCGCGCGATCGAGGCGCGGCCGAACGGCTCGACATCCTGAACGACACCGAAGGGGTTTGGCGCTGCCGCACCGTGTTCAACTGCACAAACGCATGCCCGCGCGAAATCAAAGTGACCCAGGCGATCCAGGAGGTTAAACAGGCGCTCCTCACGGGCGAAGTCGACACGCACTCGATCGTTAATATTCATCAAGAAACCTGATCGATCGAAAGCGCGAGAAACTCGATCGCCGGCACAATTTACGATCAACATACGAACGCCGAGCCGTCGTCGTCGTCCAAATCTGGTCGGTCATTTTGACAAATGATGGATCGTATTGTGAATCGTTCGCTCGAACGCGTCGCCTTGCGCCCCTTTTAATTTGATCTCGATCGACATGCACCACGTCGGGCGAATGTCGGGAAGGGTGAGAGAAACCGTCCGACCGTCGTCGGACAAACTCGACGCGGATACGCGAAGCCGCCTTTGATCATAATGATCCGATCCATATTTCGCCGATCGCTTGAGCGACCACGTTTCCACCACGAAATTCGCGGGATCCGCGGCCGAGACCCGATCGAGCGAATCCGTAAACTGGATCGTCAAACCGTTCTTGGTCGCATGAAGACCGATTGGTAAGTGCATCGGTTTACCCACGGCTCGAATGCGGTACATCCCGCCGGGGGCGGTGCGATCGCTCGCCCACGCCACCATACCGCACGCGTAAAGCCGACCGTCCCCGGGATGAAACCGGCCGCGCATCACCCCCGTCGGCAAGGCCGGAATCGGCAGGGCGCACATTCCCCCCTGCATCACGCCGTTCACCGTTTCATGAGGGACGACAAAAATCTTGCCGGCGCCGTACGAAAGATTGAGGAGCGATCCTTTCAGCGATCCCCACGCGTCGCTCGTCACATGAATCGGCTCGGCCGGAGAACGGTCGAACGCGTTCGTGATCCAACAAACGGGAGGCTCCATCGCCGAGTCGGAAGGATCGGTCACATTGTGATAACCCCACATGTTTCCATAAAATCCGCCGACCTTCACATGATTGATGCGATTCTTCGGATGCCAAAAGCCCTCCTGATCGGTGAGGAAGAACGTGCCGTCTTCATTTAAGCATACACCGTTTGGAGCACGGAATCCCGTCGCCAGGATGTCGGTTTTTTGGCCGTCACTGCTCACTCGCAAGAGGGTTCCGTGCTGGGGCGTGATCGCGGTTTTGCCGTGCCGCGCGGCCTTGGCGTAATAAAAGTTCCCCGCGGCGTCGGTTTGAAGCCCCATCGCGAACTCATGAAAGTGTTCGGTTACTTGATGATCATTGTTGAAGTTTTCATAAAAGTCGGTCTCGCGGTCGCCGTTGAGATCGCGGAGGATCACGATTTGATCGCGGCAGTTCACGAAGATCGCTCCCTCGCGCACCTTGAGACCGAGCGGCTGGAAGAGCCCCGAGGCGATCCTCCTCCACGAAAGCTCGCCCGCATCGGCGTCGACGCCTTCGACGATCCAAACGTCGCCGTCCCACGTACAAACCGCGGCCTTCTTTCCATGATCGAGGAAGTCGAAACCCGTCGGACGCATCCGGCAGAGCCAGGGATTGTCGTCGGGAAGGACGAGCGTATCGACCGCGAACGCGCCGGAGTCGTCGCCCGGAATGATTTTGGTCTTCAATATCTCGGGCCAATGCGCGGGCCCGCCGCGGGTGAGATCGACAAGATTCGTCAGGTCGCTTTTTTTGATCAAAAACTCGGGCGCCTTCTCATCCACAACGCCGGGAGCGCGAACGAGTTTCAGCGTGAATCGAAGCGGTTTTTCCCCCGCGGGGATCGTCAGCCTCAAATCGCCCCCGGCCGTGCTCGACCAAACGAAGCCCGCGCCGAACGGCGAAACGTCGGCGAGGATCGCGTCGCTTTTGACAATCGTCGCGCCATCCCCCTTAATCTTACCGTCGCGGCCGCGCCCGGTCTCGTCGCGAACCGTGTCGCCGCGCGATTCATCGGGTTTCCAACACGCCAATAGCTTTGGATCGTTCACGTGCGAGGTCGTCGGTTTGGCGATCGAGGCGGCGGAGATCGCTCCCTTGTAAAGCTTGATTTCGTCGATCCGACCTTCGAAATAAGACAAAGGCTGGGGAAAATCGGCCGCGGTGAAACCGATCCGCAAAACGCGGTCGGCGAGCGACCCATTGACGGCGAGTTCCTCCTCGCCGTCTTCTCGCCCGTCGACATAAAGCCGCGCACGCCGACTTGCATGGTGATACGTTAAAACGGCGGTGTGCGGCTCGCCGTCGTCGACCCTCCGTTCCCCCTCGAGGGCGCCCACCCAACCGATATCAAACGCGAGCCTGCCGTTCCGGACGAAAAGCGATTTTCCCTGAGGAACCCAATTCGAGCCCGGTTTCGTCTCGGCGAAAAGGGTCCCGCCGCGACGCGTCCGAAACCGCGCGACAATCGTATAATCGCCACGAGACATGTCGTAATCACTCACCTTTTCAATTTCTACAAATGTTTTTCCTTGAAACCGGGTCGGCGCAGTGTCGGCGGCGTTCACGGTCGCCGGGGCGCGGTTTTGATCGAGGAACGCGATTGCTCCGGCGGCGCCTTCGGCCGATCTCAATGCGCGGATCGAAGCGTTCGGCGTGCGCGCAACCTGCAGCGCCATTTGCTGATCGCGCGGACCAATCTGAAACGTGCGACAGAAGACCGGAGTCGATTTCGAAGTCTCGACCGACGGTTTTTCGAGGACTTCGGTCTCGCCGACTTTGTACGCGAGTACGACCTGATCACCGAAGCGGTATTGACCTTGAAAACGCCCCCACGATCGCGGCAGCGGGCCGTAACGTCGACCGTCGCGACCTTGGACCCTGAGATCGTCGAACGAGCCCGTTTGGGGATTCGCCCAACCGGGGCCGATCGGATTGGAATAATCCAAATCGCCGACGATCCTGGGATGTATCTCGTGACGACCGTTGAAGTTGATCCCGTTCCAATCGATAAAACCCTCGCCGCTCCAAGCCCCCGCCATGCTCAACGTATCGAGTTCGAAGACCGACCAACGCCCGCCGCGAGAAACCCCTCCCAGACCCGCGTCAAGGCGAACCGCGATCCCTTTATATGCGAAATTCGTTTCATCATGACTCAATTCATACGTCGCCGTGAGCGCGGGGCCGTAATCCATCGCCGAATAGGGCTCGATTGTTGAAGGCTCGGGTCCGCGCGTGTTCCCTTTGGGAAGGCGATCGAGGTAAACACGATCCACAACCGCATACTGACTTGGATTATCACGCTTAAGAATATATTCACACAAGTAATGAATGACGTCGTATTTCTGAGAGGGAACCATCCAGGTTTGCGGCGCCATTTGG
>JAKBCQ010000798.1 GCA_021807585.1 Planctomycetota bacterium
GACCGAGAGCCCGCCGTTATCAGATATGAATATAACAATAGTACGATCGGTAAGGTTAAGACGTTCAAGTTCGCTCACGAGCCTTCCCACCCCTTCGTCGAGGCTCGCCAAAACCGCCGCGTAGATTGCGTTGTGTTGTAAAGAATTCCCCGCGGGCTTGGCCTGGAACTTGGCGATCAGCTCGGGTTTCGCCTGCAACGGAATATGCACCGCGTAATGCGCCAGATAGAGAAAGAACGGTCGATCCTTGTTCGCCGCGACGAAAGCGATCGCCTCGTTTGTTAAACGATCTGTTAGATATTCATCTTTGGAAATAGCCGCCATCGAAGGCGTTTTGAAATGAAAATAGCCTCCCGGAGGAGATCCCGTTTGCGTTCCGCCGATGTTGCGATCGAATCCCTGGTTTTCGGGCCAGAACGGTTTTTCACCGAGATGCCATTTGCCGATGCTCGCCGAAACGTATCCGAGCGGTTTGATCGCCTCGGCGATCGTCGTCTCCTCGAGCGGGAGCTGTTGCACGAGCTCGGCGCGTAGCAGTTTTTGCGACGGTCGATCGGACCGCCCAGGCAGCCAATCGGTCAAATGTAACCGCGCGGGATATTTCCCCGTCAACATCGCGGCGCGCGACGGCGAGCAAACGGGACACGCAGCGTACGCGTTTGTGAACCTCATCCCCCGCGCCGCGAGCGCATCGAGGTTCGGCGTCTCGTGATAAGTGCTTCCCTGAACGCCAAGATCCCTCCACCCGAGATCGTCGGCGACGATCAAGACGACGTTCGGAGGAACCGCGCGATCGTCGGCCGAAACGCGATCGGCCGCGATCCCGCAAAAAATAATTAAGTACGCACAAATCATCTTATAATTCATGATACGTCTCATCAAATAAATATAAAAGTAATGACGCAAGATAGACTCATTTCAATCGACGTCGATCGAAGGTTCGCCGTCACCGAACCGATTCGCGCTCGATCGGGGCGATTCTCTCGCGCTCGTTCGCTTCGATCCAGCGGTGAATCGTCTCGAGAAGAATGTCGCGCCGCGCGAAAAAGAGGAAATGATCCTCGCCGGGATAAACGTCGTATGTCGTTCGCGAGCCCTGCCGCTTCAGCAGCTCGACCGCGGGGTCGACCGTTTTTTTGGGGACGTTCCAATCGGCGTCTCCCTGAGCGATAAAGATCGGCCGATCCTTCCACGCGTCGACGAAAGCCGGCGCCGAAAGCTCCTTCAAAAGCATCGTCGGCGAGATGTAAATCAGGCCGCGGTAGCGATCGGAATGCGCCGCGGCCGAACGCGTCGTCCCCTTTCCGCCGTCGGAAATTCCCCCCAAATAAATCCGGCCCGCGTCGATCGCGAACCGCGCGCACGCGTCGACCCGGGCGCGCTCGACCGCCTCGATTCCCCCCTCGTTCCAAAATCCGAAACCAAATGTCGGGCAAATAATAATATAACGATGTTTTTCGGCGAAGGTTCGCCAAACCCAGGGCATAATTTTATAATTACCCGCATTTCCGTGAAGGAACACGATCGCGGGGAGCTTTTCGCCGGGTTCGCTTTGGGGAACATAAGCATAATAGTGCCCCCGATCGAACGGCCGGTCGAACAGTTCGGCCGCGGCGAGCCCCGCGACCGAGCCGAGGTCGCGCGCGGTCGGATCGTTCTCAATCGCGCGCGTCAATTCGAGCACGACCGAGCGAATCCGGCTCGCGCGCGCTCGGCTCACGATCGGCAAGCCCGTGATGAAAGTCGTCGTAAGCTTCAATTGATCGATCTCGGGAACATATTCGGTAAATCGACCGGTTGTTTTGTTTATGGATGATAAAAAGATCGAATGAAGACCAAATTGTGCGTCATTTTTTCGTACGGGGCGTCGAAGGGCCCGGAGAGCGGCGATCTCGCCGCCGGCGGCGAGCGCCAAAACACCCGCCGCGACGATCAGGCCATTCCGCGGAGGTTCGCGACGAACGAGAATGAATGCGACGATCACGCAAAAAACAAACGTCGTCGCCGCGAGTAAGCCGAAGATCCTCCCCGATTTCGTCTCGCCGACCGCGATCAGGATTGAGATCGGACCGAGGAAGCACGCCAGGACGAACGTCGATACCGCCGCGACGACTTTACGATTGATCGTTTCACGCCAAGATTTCGTCGTCGCCTGGTTCGCGGAATCGTCGAGGTTCATGAGCCGGCCTTTCGCGTTTCGCCGTTTCAAATCGTAGAGCGAGAGTTCGGTCGAAACAAGAACCGAACGTCGCGTCACGCGCGGAGGGGATCGGCCGCCGGCGGGTTCGACCGTCCTGGAAGCGGCCGAGAAGAGTTTTATGCGCGTGGAAAACCGCGGTTTACCGCATGGAACAAAGCGACGAACGGCGCGGCGAAAAATACGAAAGGCTTCGTTGACTTCCACGAAGGGCTTCGTATAATGAGCGACGGATCAGCGAGGATTCGAGGAGCATTTACGAATGGCGAAGAACAAGACGACGCTGCCGACCGACGCCGAGCTGGCGATCCTGGCGGTTTTGTGGGAGCGCGGGCCGAGCACGGTGCGCGAGGTTTGGGAGTCGCTCAAGCCGCAACCCTCGGGGTACACGAACGTGCTCAAAATCTTGCAGATCATGACCGAAAAGGAACTCGTCGTCCGCGACGAATCGAAGCGCACGCACGTTTATCGAGCCCGTCATCATCGATCGAAAACGAGACGCGGGCTCGTTCGCGATCTGGTCGATCGCGCATTCGGAGGCTCGGC
>JAKBCQ010000799.1 GCA_021807585.1 Planctomycetota bacterium
AGGAGCGTCGTTTTTCGTCAATCTGGGAGACGGGAAATTCGCCGATCGGTCGTCGAAGGCCGGCCTCGACGATCAGATTTACGCGCTCAATGTAACGCGCACCGACTTTAATAACGATGGGTATTTAGATGTTTTAATGTTGCGCGGCGGCTGGGAGAAGCCGATGCGGCTTTCGCTTTTGAAGAATAAAGGGGACGGTACGTTCGAGGACGTGACCGTGGCGGCGGGGATGGGCGAGCCGATCGCGTGCGAATCGGCGGCGTGGGGCGATTACGACGACGACGGATATCTGGACGTGTTTTTGTGCGGCGAATACACGTCGCCGAGCGGCGATCCGACGACCCCCGACCCGCGGAATCGATCCCGGCTCTATCACAACGAGGGGGACGGGACGTTTGTCGATCGCGCCTCCCGGGCGGGCGTGCTTAACGAACGATGCGGCAAGGGATCGGGATGGGGCGATTACGACGGCGACGGTAAGCTCGACCTCCTCGTTTCGAACATGAGAGGCGCCGCGCGGCTCTACCACAACGAGGGGAACGGTACGTTCGTCGATAAAGCCCCCGAACTCGGCGTAACGGGCCCCGAGATCGGTTTCGCGTGTTGGTTCTGGGATTTCGACAACGACGGCAAGCTTGATATCTACATCAATGAGAACGATACGTTCATGGCCGATTACGCGGCGATCGCGCTCGGCGAGCCGAACGAGAATCGAAGTCGACCGACTCTTTATCGCAATCTCGGCGCCGAAGGGTTTCGCGACGTCGCCGCCGAGGTCGGCCTCGGCCGCGCATTTACCCCAATGGGATGTAATTTTGGAGACGTGAATAACGACGGGTTCTTGGATATTTATCTCGGCACGGGAGAGATGTCTTATTCGGGGCTCACTCCCAACGTATTGCTGATCAATCAGGCGGCGGCTCGGTTCGACGATGCGACGTGGTCGTCGGCGACGGGGCACCTTCAAAAAGGGCACGGGGTGTCGTTCTGCGATTGGGATTTCGACGGCGATCTCGACTTTTTCGTCGAGACCGGCGGCGGAGTTCCGGGCGATCGCGCGTACAATCTTTTATTCCAGAATCCAGGCCAAGGCCGTCGTCACCTCGAGGTCAAGCTTGTCGGGGTAAAGACGAACAAGGCCGCGATCGGAGTGAAAATCAGGGCTACGCTCACGACCAAAGACGGATTGAAGCGGTCGATTTATCGAACGATCGGCAATAACTCGAGCTTCGGCGGCGATTGTTTAATCGAGCATCTTGGATTGCTCGATGCGACCAAGATCGATGAACTTGAAATCACGTGGCCGACTTCAAAAACCAAACAAGTATTTCATGATGTCGCCGCCGATCGGACCGTCGAGATCGTCGAAGGGATCGATCGCGTCCGAACCCTCGAGAGACCTCGGATCGTCGTCCCGGCGAAATGACGTATCGAGACCGTTGCGAGCGTTACGCGGATTGGTCGTGTTCCGGGCCGCTTCGACGTATTTCAAGAACTACGCGGCGGATAATCAAGATTAAGTATGCAAGAATGATCTACTGATTCCTGTTCGCCTCCGAGAGCTTCTCCTCGATGCGGAGCAATCGGTTGTATTTCGCGAGCCGTTCGGAGCGAGCGACGGAGCCGATTTTAATATGATCCGAAGCCGTCGCGACGGCGAGGTCGGCGATCGTCGAATCCTCGGTTTCCCCCGACCTGGCCGAGACGATCGTTCGATATCCGCTTCGTTTGGCGAGAGCGAGCGTTTCGAGCGTTTCGGTGAGAGTTCCCGCCTGATTCGGCTTGATCAAAATCGCGTTCGCAACATTTTCGTCGACGCCTTCGCGGAGCCGGTTCTCATTGGTGACGAACAGGTCGTCGCCGATGAGATGAACGCGATCGCCGAGACGTTTTGTGATTTCCCTCCAACCGTTCCAATCGTCTTCGGCGAGAGGATCCTCGAGCGCGACGATCGGGTAGCGATCGACCCAGCTTTCAAGCATATCGATCATAGCACTTGAGGAAATATTTATAGGATCCCCGCGCGAACCGTCGCGGGCGACGGTTCGAACGAGATAGGCGTCGGTCGATTTGTCGTGGAATTGCGTCGCGGCGACGTCGAGAGCGATCGCGAAATCGACGCCGGGTACGAGCCCGATTCGCTCGATCGCGACGACGACGCGTTCGATTGCGATCGAATCGTCGGCGAGTTTGGGGCCGAAGCCCCCTTCGTCGCCGACGAGCGAGCCCTCTTCGCCGCGTTCGCGCAATAAAGAGCCGAGTTCGTGGTACAACGCGACGACACGTTCAAGCGAATCTGTATATGAGTATTCACCGAGCGGAACCGCGAGGACGTCTTGAATATCGAGATTGCGTCCCGCGTGCGCTCCCCCTGAAATCATGTTGACGATTGGAACCGGGATTCGGGGCGCGGCGTCGACGCCGGCAATCGCATAAGAGCGCCAGAGCCTGTTAAGATAAACATACAATTCTTCGTGGTGCGATAGCGCGGCGGCGCGGGCGCACGCGAGCGACACGGCGAGGATCGCGTTGCCGCCGAGCCTTGTTTTTTGGGTCGTGCCGTCGAGTTCGATCATGGCGCGATCGATCGCCGCTTGATCGTCGAGATCGAAGTCGATCAGTCGCCGCGCGATCTCGCCTTCGACATGAGCCGAGGCTCGACCGACGTCGCGGCCGCCGAAGCGAGGCGAATCGAAGTCGCGGAGTTCGAACGATTCGTAACGTCCCGTGCTCGCTCCCG
>JAKBCQ010000800.1 GCA_021807585.1 Planctomycetota bacterium
ACTGGCGTTTCACCTACAAATTTCAGGGCGCGGACATGCGGTTGACGGGGGTCGAGCGGCGCGAGCCGGTGAAGGCGTTGTTCGCGTGAAGTCGGCTCGAGGGTGCGGTTCGAGCGCGCGAAGTCGGCTCGAGGGTGCGGTTCGAGCGTGAAGTCGTTTCGTCGTGATTGATTGTGTGATTCGTTGGTTGGTGCGAGGTGGAATCGCGACGAATCGATTGCGCGGGTTATAATGAATTGGTCGGGATTCCGCGTTCGAGCCCTCTTGTACTTTCGAGGGGGTTCGAGCGACGATGGGGATGTGACGATTGGGCGAAATCTCCGGGAGCTCTCCTCGCCGATCGTGCTCGACTTTCCCTGCCGAGAGTGATCACTGGAGCGATTCGAAGATGAGAAAGATTCAACGATGCGCGGCCGCGGCGGCGGCCTGGGCGACGATTATAGCGTTCGGGGTTACGGGGGTTCGCGCATTTCAGGAGCGCGATTCGAAGGATCAAAAGCCCGGCGTGAAGGCCGAGAACGCGATCGACGTCGAGGCGATCCTGGCGAATTTGCACCGGCGCGACGGTGGAGGGCCGAACGATTCTCCCGATAAAAAATATCATGATTTCAACGATTTAACCAAGGGATCCGAGAAGATCGACGGTCTGTTCACGATGCACCGCAAGGATGATCATTTGTATGCGGAAATCAAGCCGATGCAATTTGATCAGCCGTTGCTGGCGCCGATCACGATTGCGCGCGGGCTGGCGATGGCGGGGCGTCCGCTCAATTTCGGCGAGGAATGGGTGATCATGTTTCATCGCGTCGGCGACAAGGTTCAGGTCGTGAGGCGCAACGTCCATTACAAAACGCCGCACGGCGCGCCGCTGGGGAAGGCGGTGCGGCAGAATTACACCGATTCGATCTTGATGGCGTTGCCGATTCAAAGCGTCAATCCCGCGGGGGGGATGAGCGTCGTGATCGATTTCGCCGATATCTTCTTCACCGATTTCGCGCAGCTCGGCCTGGGATTTCTCGATCGGAACCGGACGAGTTGGCATAAAGTGAAGGCGTATCCCGGGAACGTCGAGCTCGAGGTCGAGGCGACGTTCGGCGGCGCGCGCGGCGGCGGAGGAGACGACGGCCTCGCCGATCACCGAGGCGCGACGGTCGTCATTCATTACACCCTGGCGAAACTCCCCGATCCCGGTTATCAGCCGCGGTTCGCCGACGACCGCGTGGGGCATTTTCTCAACGCCGTCAAGGATTTCGACGCCGACGATAACGATTCCACATACGATCGCATGATTAATCGCTGGCGTTTGGAGAAGGCCGATCCGCGCAAGCCTCTTTCGGCGCCCAAGAAGCAGATCGTGTGGTGGGTTGAGGACAACGTGCCGCACGAGTTTCGGCCGTTCGTGGAGCAGGGGATTTTGGAGTGGAACAAGGCGTTCGAGAAGATCGGGTTTCGCAGCGCGATCGCGGTTCGGTGGCAAACCGACGACGACGTGTTCGACCCCGAGGATATCGATCATTGCGTGTTCCGCTGGATCACGACGAACGACACGTTCGCGATGTCGGGTCTGCGGTCGAATCCGCTGACGGGGGAGATGATCGACGGCGATGTGATCTTTGATGCGAGTTGGATTCGCACATGGAAAGAAGAATACGCGTTTTTGACGGGGACCCCGGTACCGACGGGAGCGGGGGCGACCGCGACGGCTCGACCGTTGGCGATCGGCGAGATCATCAGCCCGATGATGGCGGCGAAGGAGGGTTACGGGCTGATCGCGCCCCAGCCCGGATTGTTGGGTCGATCGGCTCGTATCGATCCGACGGCGCCGGTTCTCGAAGCGGTTCCGGCGGATTGGTCTCCGACGGCGCTTCGGCTTCGCGAGCGGCTGGCGGGAGGTCGATTCAACGCGTGTCAATTTTCTCAAGGAATGCGGGCCGAGTATTCGCTCGCGGCGCTCGCATTCGCCGACGCGGGAAAGGCCGACGCCTCGGGCAAACTTCCCGAAGAGTTCATCGGCCAGGCGATCAAAGAGGTGGTGATGCACGAGGTGGGCCATTCTCTTGGTTTAAGGCACAATTTCAAGGCGAGCACGATGCTCTCGATGGATCAGATCAACGATCCCTCGATCACCCGCGCCAAGGGGATGACCGGGAGCGTGATGGATTACAACCCGATCAACATCGTTCCCAAGGGACGCAAGCAGGGGGATTACATCACGACCACGATAGGTCCGTACGATTATTGGGCGATTGAATACGCATATAAGCAAATTCAGGGAGATGAAAAGGCCGAACTCGCCAAGATCGCGGCGCGTGCGCCCGAGAACGATCTCGTCTTCGCTACAGACGAAGATATGTACATGAATAACGATCCTCTTGTGAACGCTTACGATCTGGGATCGGATCCATTAACGTATGCACGGGATCGGATCGATCTGGCGAGCGAGCTGTTGAAGACGCTCGAGACGAAGGTCGTTCGCGACGGCGAATCGTGGTCGCGGGTGAAGGCGGGCTTTTTGGTGTTGATGCGTCAATGGGGGAACGCTTCGCACATCGCGTCGGATTATATCGGCGGTCAGTCGATCAATCGCGATCACAAGGGGGATAAAGGGGGTCGCGATCCGATCGCGCCGATCGCGGGGGTGAAGCAGCGCGAGGCGTTGCGGCTGATCGTCGACCGGATCTTCAACGAAAAATCTTATCAGTATTCGCCGAGTCTTTTGCGCAAGCTTTCGGCGGGG
>JAKBCQ010000801.1 GCA_021807585.1 Planctomycetota bacterium
AAACTCAAAGAACACCCGCGGAACGTCCCCAGAGCCGCGATCGAACTCGCCAAGCTGTGGCGCACCGACCGGATGCTCCGCAGGCTCGAAGCCGTTCTGATCGTCGCCGACGCCAAACACAGCCTCCTGTTGACGGGTTCGGGAGACGTCATCCAGCCGAGCGACGGAATCCTTTCGGCGGGTTCGGGAGGGGGCTACGCGCTCGCCGCGGCGCGGGCGCTCATCAAACACTCCAAGCTCTCTCCCGCCGAAATCGTCCGCGAGTCGCTCCTCGTCGCCTCCGGAATCGATATCTACACAAATGAACATTTAACGGTGGAGGAGATCGCGTGTCCGACCTAACGCCTCGGGAGGTCGTCGGCGAGCTTGATCGCGACATTGTGGGCCAAGCCGACGCGAAGCGCGCGGTGGCGATTGCGTTGCGGAATCGACGACGGAGGAGGCTTTTGCCCGAGGAGCTGCGGACGCAGGTGACTCCCAAGAACATCATGCTGATCGGCCCGACGGGGGTTGGGAAGACCGAGATCGCGCGGCGGCTGGCGCGGCTGGTGGGGGCTCCGTTCGTGAAGGTCGAGGCGACGAAATACACCGAGGTCGGCTATTACGGTCGCGACGTTGAAAGCCTGATTCGCGATCTTGTCGAGGCGGCGATCACGCTCGTCAAGGCGAAGGAGCGCGATCGCGTGGCCGACGAGGCGAAGCGTCGCGCCGAGGATAAACTTATCGATATTCTTATCCCCCCTCCGTCGAAATGGGAGGGGCTCTTGAAGCCCGACGACGAGGACGGCTACGACGAGGCGGCGGACGAGGAGGTTATCGACGAGGCGATCCGGCGCTATCGGCGATCGCGGAAGAAAATGCAATCGCGGCTCGAAGCGGGAAAGCTCGAGGATCGCGAGGTCGACATCGCGATTCCGGGGCGTCCCGCGTCCCCCGTCTCGGTGTTCGGAGCGGGAAACTTCGAACAAATGGAGATGGATCTTCAAACGATGTTTGAGAAGATCATGCCCAAGAATTCTCAAACGAGGAGGATGACGGTCGCCGAGGCCCGGCCGTTTTTGATCGCTCAGGAGACCGAATCGCTGCTCGACGTGGAGAAGATCAATCAGATCGCGGTATCGCTCGCCGAGGAATCGGGGATCGTTTTCCTCGACGAGATTGATAAGATCGCGGGCGAGAGCGAATCGAAATCGCCCGACGTCTCGAGGCAAGGCGTGCAGCGCGATTTGTTGCCGATCGTCGAGGGGACGACAGTGAACACGCGTTATGGACCGGTCAAAACCGATCACGTTTTGTTCATCGCCGCGGGGGCGTTTCACCGATCCAAGCCCTCTGATTTGATGCCCGAATTGCAGGGTCGCTTTCCGATCCGCGTCGAGCTCGCCGATCTGGTGCGCGACGATTTTGTGCGGATCCTCCGCGAGCCGAGGGCTTCGCTGATTCGCCAGTATCAGGCGCTGATCGAAACCGAGGGGGTGAAGCTCGAATTCACCGACGATTCGATCGACGCGATGGCCGACATCGCGTTTCAGGTCAATCGTTCCACACAAAACATCGGCGCGCGTCGGTTGCATACGATCATCGAGCGCGTCGTCGAACAGATCAGCTTCGACGCTCCCGAGCGATCGGGCGAAACGATCACGGTCGACGCCGCGCTCGTCCGCGAACGATTGGAACCGTTTATCAAGGATGAAGATCTTAGCCGATTCATCTTATAATCGCGCTTTTTAGGAGAATGCGCAATGGAAGGAACCGAGCTTTCACTGTTGAATATCTTTGAGGTTGAATTCGAAGGCGAACGGCGCCATTTCGTCTGTTTTCTCGATTCGGCGCTCGCGGGAGCGCGTGGGATCGCTCCCGAGTCGATCGTCGGCGAGTTCACGCCGGGGCCCGACGGCGATTTCAACCTCGCGACCTTTCGCATGAATCCGGCTTTTATTAATGCGTTTATTCGTTACATGAACATTGAAACCGCTTACGCTCCCGATCTTGAGCGCGAGGCCGAGGAGCACCGCGACGATCGGCTGATGTTGCTCGATCCCCGACACGCGTCGAATCTTTCGGCCGAGCCTACGGTCTCGGAGGTGATCGGTTGTTTCGACGTCGATTCGCACGGTAAGATCGTTCCCGAATCGTTCCAATACAATCCCGAGCACCTTTGGATCGATCCCGTCACGGGGGTTTCAGCATACCTCCACGACCGCGCGTTTTACGACAACCTGCATCGGATTTCTCACGGCGAGTGATTATTCAACGAGAACGCTCCGGAAGGAGTCGTTATGAATCGACGTGTGGATTATAAAGGGACTGACGCGAGCCGCGCCGCGGCGGGCTCGATCGCATCGGCGCCGATCCGCGCTTTTGGTCGCGTCGTGGTTTCATCGACGGCGATCGTGTGCGCGCTATTGGCGTCGATCGCTTCGAACGCCTTCGCGGCCGATCCCGATCGGCCCCGCGACGAGGCGATCCGCGCCGCGGTCGAGCGATCCTTGCCGCTGATTCAGGCGACGGGGGCGAAGTATCGGGCCGAACGCGAGTGTTTTTCGTGCCATCATCAGGCGGTTCCGGCGATCGCTCTTGAGATTGCGGCGCATCGGGGATTCGCGATCGATCGCTCCGAGCTCAAGGCTCAGGGGAAACACGCAGTCGACGATCTGGCGCGGAACGCGAAGGGATACCGCGAGGGAAAAGGGCAGGGGGGAGGAGTCGTTCGCGCCGGATACGCC
>JAKBCQ010000802.1 GCA_021807585.1 Planctomycetota bacterium
AGGATCGAGCGAATTCGGGGCGAAACCGGAACGATCAAAGGATCCGCATGCTCTGTTATCGACAAACGAAAGCGACCTAAATTGTTGGTTTGATTGTCGTCGCTGTTCCAGCCGCCGTGGTTTTGCGCGAGGTAAATCGTCAGGATCGTTCCCTCGGCGTTTTCGATCGGTTTTTCGGCGAGGAAAATCGCCTCGCGCGGTTGATTGCGGCGGCCGGCGCCGACGTCGACACCCCACGCGGTTTCATCTTTGCCGTCGATCGCCAGGGGGATCGGCCCCGTCGTCCGGCGTCGGTTGCTCCGATCGTTATAGATCGAATCGAGCTCGGTCTCGATCGGATTCACGTCGGCGAGCGCCGCTTGAAACTTGACTGGGGCGCGTTTCTCGGGAGCGTTCGCGGGGGCGGATTCGACCTGGAATTCGGTGAGGGCGCAGGTTCCGTCGATCGACCTGCCGGGCCCTCCCGCGGGGAGGTTGGCGTCGAGCAAAAGCTCGAGCCGGAAGCCCTCGACGCGGGGACGATCGACCCGTACCGTGAGCTTCACTTTATGCTTCGTGGGCGCGTAACCCTGGGCCAGAATCGAACCGTCATCAAGAAGCAAATACTTCTGACCTCCGTTTGATATGTCGTCGACTACGGGTCGTATCACCGTCCACACGGTTCGATCGGCGGCGATTCGTTTTTCCCACTCGGCGATTCTCGATTTCCAATCGGGATGATCGGCCTTCCACGCGGCGTTGATCGCGTCAATTCGTTGAAGCAGGCCGACCCTCGTCCGATCCTCTTCGGCCGTGTAGACGCGCACGTTCGCCTCGGCGCAGTTATTCAAAAACGCAAACATGCGATAATAATCGTCCTGGCCGATCGGGTCGTACTTGTGCGAGTGGCATTGGGCGCATTGAATCGTCAGGCCGAGGATTCCCTTGCCGATCGCGTCCATTCGATCAAACATCGCCTCCATGCGGAATTGTTCGGGATCGACGCCCCCCTCTTCGTTGATCATTGAATTACGCAGATATCCCGTGGCGACGATTTGATCTTGGGTCGGGTTTTCAAGGAGATCGCCCGCGAGCTGTTCGATGATGAATTGATTATACGGCGTATCGCGATTGAGCGCGGCGACGACCCAATCGCGATAGAACCAGGCGTCGCGCGGCTTGTCTTTTTCGAAGCCGTCGGAATCGGCGTAGCGGGCGGCGTCGAGCCAAACGCGTCCCCAGCGTTCGCCGTAATGGGGGGAGGCGAGGAGTCGATCGACCTGTTTTTCGTAGGCGTCGGCCGACGTATCGGCGAGGAAGGCGTCGACCTCGGCGATCGTCGGCGGCAGGCCGATCAGATCGAGGCTGAGCCTGCGGAGCAGGGTCGTTTTATCGGCTTCAGGGGAAGGTTCAAGCCCCTCCTTCTCCAGCCTGTCGAGGATGAAGGCGTCGATCGTATTCCGCGTCCAATCGGCGCGGCGCGTTTTCGGAATATCGACGGGTTTTGGGGGATCGAACGCCCAATGTCGCTTATAAGAAGCCCCGGATTCGATCCACATTTTGATTCGATGGATTTCTTCACTTTTAAGTATTTTGCCGGTTTTGGCGGGGGGCATGCGGGAGTCGGGGTCGGTCGTGGTGATTCGCAGGTAAAGTTCGCTCGCGGCGGGATCGCGGGGAACGACGGCGTGTTCGCCCGACTCGCCCGTTCCGAAGGTTCCGTCGGCGGTATCGAGGCGAAGTTTTCCTTTACGTCGCGCCTCGTCGGGACCGTGGCATTGAAAACAATGATTGGATAGAATAGGTCGAACGTCGCGATCGAAATCGATCGTATCGGTTTCTCCCGCCGGGATCGAATTAACGCCTAAGCATGCGAACGTCGCGAGAATCGCCGCCAGAGCGAATGATTTCCGTGCGGTCGCGAGCGATAAGGGGATGCGGGCGCGGGTGAACATGGTGTGGAACTCGTTGCGATGTCGCTGATTCCAGGTGGGATTCCAGGGATGCAAGCCGCGAAGCGATCGGTTCGGGTTGTGAGGAACATCGCATTGGAACGTTTCAATCGCGGCTTTCTTGAGTTTATCTTATCGGTTTTTCGTACGTCGGGTCAACGCGTTACGGTCGTGAGGAATCGGCTGGTCCGATTCGCCGGCACAACTTACCGGGGGAATGCGGATATGTCGCACGGTCGCGGGACGGGATCGATCGCTTTGCATCGGGTTGGGGTCGCCGCGGCGATCTTGGTTTTGGGGGCGTTTTCGCCGGTCGCGGCGCGCGCCCAGATCGCCGCCGACGAATCGGCGCGGAAGCTCAAGCCCGCCGAGGGGCTGGAGGCGACTTTATGGGCCGCCGAGCCGATGGTGATCAATCCCACCAATATGGACGTCGATTCGCGCGGCCGGGTGTGGATTAGCGAGGGGCTCAATTATCGCTTGACGCGAAATCGCGATAAGAAGCGCGACGACGATTCGGATAAGATCAAAATTCTCGAGGATACCGACGGCGACGGCAAGGCCGACAAGATGACGGTCTTCGCCGATAAGATCTTTCCGGTGCCGATGGGGTTGGCGGTTGAGGAACATTACGGCAAGGACGGCAAGTATCAAGGCTGTAAGGTTTACGTGGGGAACAGCCCCGATTTGCTTGTTTTCGAGGATACCGACGGCGACGACAAGGCCGACAAGCGGTATCCTCTTTTGACGGGATTCGGCGGGATCGATTCGGATCACGGCATGCAGGGGA
>JAKBCQ010000803.1 GCA_021807585.1 Planctomycetota bacterium
CGGGTCCGCGCGTGTTCCCTTTGGGAAGGCGGTCGAGGTAAACACGATCCACAACCGCATACTGACTTGGATTATCACGCTTAAGAATATATTCACACAAGTAATGAATGACGTCGTATTTCTGAGAGGGAACCATCCAGGTTTGCGGCGCCATTTGGCCGAAGCCGAGCGTGAGCGTGCGATAAAGGGCGTACGGGTCGGAACCGTTTTTGAACTTGCCCGAAGCGAACCGGAGCGATGTGGGAAGCGAGCCTGGTTTGTCTTTCGTCCCGTGGCAGTTGATGCAAACGCGGTTGTAGATCGCCTCGCCTCGTTTCAGGCTTTCGGAGTCGAGTTCGGCGATCATCCCCGCGTGATCGATCCGCGCCTCGTATTCGGGCAATATCAATCCGGGAATCAGCGAAGGATCGGGTTTCAGCGCCTTGGCGCGATCGGGACCGCCGTCGGCAATCTCATGAAGGTATCGAATTAGGTCGAGGAACTGTTGTCTTGAAGCGAGCGCGTTCGTTAATCCGGCGGGCATGATCGAAGGACCGTTATCTTTTTGTTCTTCGATATCGCGTTTGGCGATCGTGATCGTCTTGCCGTCTTGCGCGGGATCGCGGAGAAGCAGCGCGTCGGCGCGTTCCTCGGCGCGTAACCCGGTGATGCTTCTGCCGTCGACCGTCGCGATTGTGATCGTCTCGAAGCCTTTTTTGACGACCTTGGAGGGTTTCAACACCGACTCGATTAAGTATATGTCGGCGGTTTTACCGAGCTTGGCGAGATCGGGGCCGAGCTGATCGCCGCGGCCGTCCCCCGCCGAGTGGCACTTGGTGCATCCGAGGTACGGCTGATGAAACACGATCGCTCCGCGTGCGGGATCGCCGAGTTCGCGAACCGCGTTCGCGAGCGCGACGGGGTCTTCCTCGAGCAATTGAACCTCGAGGGGCTTTCCCACCGGGGCGTCAACAAGCCGCGCGGAGGTTGTCGCGCAAAAGAGAAGCAGCCCCGCGTGCAGCGCATTCATAATCGTCACGACTCCGGTCGTCGGCGGAACCGACTTTAATCAGCGAATATCAATCATTGCGAACACGTTTCGCGGCGGCGAATCGCGCCAGGGCTTCGAGGGCGAGCCCGATCGATCACGCGTCGCGAAACGCTCATTTCCTCGGCAAACCGCATCGAGCGATTCGCTTGCGCCGCGACCGTTCGCTCTCGAGCCGGCTGCGACGCATCCTCCACGATACCACGAAGAGCCGTCCTGGACAGCGCATCGGAAATGTGACGAATGACGCGGAGGATTATGAAGGTCGATTTCCATCAAGGCATCTTTAAGAGCTTTGCAGGCGATGAGTCATCAATCGACCAATTCGATCGAACGAGATGTTTGTGCCGAGCTGAGAACCGGGGAATCGGGGTGGATCGGCTCGGAAGCGTCGAATCTCCCGGCGGGATCGATCGATGAGTGCTCATAAAATCGCATAAGCGTAGATCATCAATGACCGTTTCGGAGGCGATCAATGATAATTATCTGCTTGGCATGGGCGCGAGAGGATTGAGCGTAATCAAAGAAAGACTCTTGGAAAACGTATGAATGAATATCAGTCGCGTTTGAGAAGCCGGATCCGGGTGGATTATGCTCTTGAAAATAGGACCGAGTAATCATTTTTTGGGATTATACTGCTTGACGGCTTGATCGAGCAATCGATAAGCGTCGGCAAGATCGCAAGTTTGCTCGGGAGTTTTACCGATCTCGGCGGCGCCGGCACTTAACCGAGCCAGGACTCCGGGGATGTGTTTTTCGGGAATCATCTTCACCCCCGCTCCGCGATAATTCGACAGGATCGCTTGAATCGCCTTGGGCAATCTTTTTTTATCGATCGATCCGTCGATCAATCGATAAGGTAATTTCCAGGTTTTCGGTTTCGTTGGATCTTCCACATAGGCGAAACAATGCGCGGGGATATGATACTTTGGATGAAGAAGAGAGGGATCGGAAGAGCCGAATGAATCGTCGAGATCGCATTTCTGTTTGACGAGTATTCTTAATCCTGCGTCGGTCCGATCGTAGCGATCGCGATAGATTCCGTGCACGCCGAGCCACCAAAGGCATTCCGGAGGCGTTTCATCGTCGAGTTGCGCGAACACTCGATCCTCGAGCCCCCCTCCGACGATATCCGCTGCGTAAATCATCTGTCCATCGCTCACGGCGATACTGCAGACGTTCTGTTTGACGGCGTAGCCTCTCGCTTGCTCCAGCGCCGCGTGAACCGAGGCGATCTTCCAGATGAGAGCACCTGGTCGTTTCACTTCGATCACTAAATGTTTTATACTTAATCGTGTAAGAACGATATCGGCTCGTTCCAATTGGTGGTTGACGGAATCGATCGGCCAATCGAGAACCGTCGTGAATAGATCCTCGACGATGTTCTCGGCCACCTTCTCCGCGGCCGTTCCATTCCGTTTGCGTTGAACCAAACGCTCACGGCGTTTTTCCTGAAACGGACGCCAGTTCGCCCGAATTCGCTCGATCGTCTTCTTTCGATACGACGGGCTCTCGTTCATCGTTCTTTTCTCTTACATGATTATTTTTATGATGACAACAAGAACCGTGATCAACACGATTCTTGATTCAAGAATTCCGATGAGACGCCTCATCGTCGCTTGAATCGAGGTTTTCCTTAGAGCGGTTCGGCTGGATTTTCGTAGAAAAACCTCGCACGATCCCTCGAAACT
>JAKBCQ010000804.1 GCA_021807585.1 Planctomycetota bacterium
CGCGACCGCGGGCATGCCGATCCCCCCCGCCGCGAGCAGGTTGATCGCGATCGCCAAAGCGCCCAAACCGAGGCCCGGCGAAAGCGAATCGACGCGCCGCCAGATCCCTCGTCCCAATACGACCGCGCCCACCCAGCCGATCCCCAAAAGATACCAACGCGATGCGTTGGCGATCGGATCGACCCAGCCCGCGGCGACGACCGCGAGCCAGCCGAAAGCCGCGGTGATCAGCAACCACCGCGCGGTTCGGGGAGGAGGCGCGATCGCATCGAGCGGATCGACGATCGCCGCGCAGACGGAATCGCCATTACTAGTATGAGTAATTTCTGATTTGCTGATGGAGTTGAGATCGGACCCGCGATCGATCTCGAGCGAGCGATCGCCGCCGAACGCCGTCGCGCTCAATCCCAGGCCGAGTGCAACCAAAAGAGCGATCGCCGCGGGAAGCCCCGAGCTCGCCCATACCTCAAGGAACATGTCGTGGGGATCTTTGATCTCTTCGCTCGACGTTTCAATTTTGTGCTCGAGATAAGGCTCGGCGAAGTTACCGGGACCCACGCCGTGCCAAAACGTCGTCGAGTTTTGACGGATCAGCCGCCACGCCCCCGTCCAGTATTCCATCCGATAACGGAGAGATTTTGTTGATTCTGTGATCACCTGACGATCTAATTGATGCGTAACGACGCCCGCCGCGACGAGCGCCGCGGTCCCCGTTCCAAGCGCGGCGATCGCGATCGCGAGCGTTTTTCGCGGTATCCGGGGAGCGAGCCGAAATGCGAGAAAAAAGACCGCGATCGCCGCGCCTCCCCAGGCGCTTCGGCTTTTGGTGAGCAGCAGGCACGCGATCAAAATAATCAACGGGACGAACCCCGCGGCGAGTTCGCCGATCAGCGACGAACGCCGCTCGCGTTTAGCGCGACCGATCAACGATGCGCCGACGACCGCCAAGCAGACGATCGTCGGCCCGACGATATACCCGGCGAGCGAGTTCGTCAGCGCGAAAGTCGACATCGGTTCGTTCGAATATAACCTGTTCTCATAAAGCGATTGGCTCGTCGTACCGGGAATGATTTCCAGTTCCGTCAAGACCCTTTGTTTATGATGCTCATAATAAGAACGCATCTGAGGATATTCGACCGCGATCTGATATAAACCGTACGTCGAAGTGGCGATCGCCGATGCGACGAGCGCCGCGGCGAGCGACTTCGATTCGCAACGCGTTCTCGGCAGATTGCGCAAGAGGACGTAGATGATCGCGATCGACGTCCAACTCCAACCGGCGTTGAGCGCCGAGCGATAATCGACTCCGTAACGTGTCGAAGCTCCTACCAGTGCGAAAAGCGCGATCACGGCGACATCGGTCGATGAAAACCGGGGTCGAGGCGTGCCGCCGACGATCCAACCGACGACCGCGATCGCCAGGACGACGAGAACCGCGAGAACCCAGGTTAAACCCGCGCCCGATTCGACGTCTTCGCTCGGCCAGTAGCCGCGAACCGAGATGAGAATCGCCAAGACGCCGAGCGCAAAGCGTCGAATCCGTTCCGCCGCGACCGCGAGCGCGGGATCGATCACCGATGAGGCGGCGGGATTCGCCGACGCGGCGTCTTTCTCAAGCCCCTCTCGCTTAATTTTGGCCATCGGGTCGATCTCCCTCGGTCGCGAAACCGATCGCCTCGCGTCCGTCGTTCAATTTTTCACGCATCGTATCGACATGCGAGTTCGGATCGACGAGCGCCCCGTCGCTCGATTCAAACGAACCCTCGTATAAAATATCAGAATGCATAGTATTTATAGATATTGGCAACTGGTTGTTCATTAAGCCGATCGTATCGGCGTGCGCGGGATCGTTTTGATCGACGCCGGGCGGAACGCCGTTCGACGTTTCGAGTATCGCCACGACGCCAAGGATCAGCGTCGTTTGCGCAGCGACGACGAGAGCCCCAGCGACCCCCAGCGCCGGCAGCAGAAGAGCTCCCAGTCCCGCGGCGAGCGTGACGAGAGCGATCGCGCCGACGGCTTGCCGGGGCGTCAGTCCTCGATCGACCAACCGGTGCGATAAGTGCCTGCGATCGGCTTGAAACGGGCTTCGTCCTTCGCGAAGACGAATAAGAATCACAGAAGTCGTATCATATAATGGAACAGCCATAACAAGAAGCGGCGAGAGGACGCTCGATTTGGAGAATCCCTCGCGATAGAACGTCCCCGCGACGGTGAGGCTTCCCAGCAAAAATCCGAGAAAATTGCTCCCCGCGTCTCCCATGAAGAGCCGAGCGGGGGTTCGATTGTGGAGCAAGAAGCCCGCGAGCGCGCCGATCAGAACGATCAGCACCGCGGGAACGAACAGGCTGCCGACGATCAACTGCGCCGCCGCGAACAAAGCCGCGACGATCAGCCCGACGGTCGCGGCGAGCTCGTCCATATTGTCGAGAAAATTGAACGAATTCGTCAAACCGACGATCCAGACGACCGTAAGAAAACTTGTGAGCCAAACGTTCGAGAACGGCGGAAAGAGAGTGACTCGTACGCCCCCCGCGACGACCGCGGACGCGCAGACGAACTGAATTGCGAGCCTGATCCGCCATCCCAATCCGAATCGATCGTCGATCAAACCCATCATCATGATCGCCGTCGCGGCGCTTAGAATCAAAGCAAGCTCGAGCCCTTGTTTTTTGATGCCTCCGATGTGGATCGAGACCTCGGTCGGCAACGATGGG
>JAKBCQ010000805.1 GCA_021807585.1 Planctomycetota bacterium
CACGCACGGCGACGGCTGCTGCTCGGTTCAGGTCGATCATTCCGAGCGGACGCAGAATTTCAACGTCCTCGATAAGAGCGGGCGACGCGTGTCGTCGTCGAATCTCGCCAACACGTTGCGAGCCAATCGCGACGGGACGATGTTCGAGATCCTCGCCGATCGACAGCGGAACAATTATGAAACATGTTTAAATGCATATGGTAACAATTTTACAAGCGATAACGACGACGACGGCAATCGAGGCTGTCGCGTGATCTGGGTGATGGACGGGGGCCATTACGGTTATCGGACGCCGGGGAGTCCGCGGCATTGGGGCGAGGACGTACCGGGGAATGTTCCCAAGATCGTCGGCACGGGGAACGGCAGTCCGTGCGGGGTGACCGTTTATGAAGGAACGCTTTTACCCGAAAAATATCAGGGGACGATCCTTGAAGCCGAGGCGGGAACGCGACAAATCAACGCGATCGAGGTTGAGCGACACGGCGCGGCTTTTCGCACGCGGTTGGGGGTTTTGCTGTCGAGCGACGATCCCTGGTTTCGCCCGGTCGATATGACCGCGGCGCCCGACGGTTCGCTTTTTGTCGCCGATTGGTACGACGCGGGGGTCGGCGGGCATTCGTTCCGCGATCAAACGACGGGGCGCGTTTTTCGCGTGGCGCCCAAAGGCCACAAGTGGACGCCTATTCAGCATGATTTCGGCTCGATCGCGGGGTTGATCGCGGCTCTCAAATCCCCCGTCGTGGCGACGCAAGACGCTGCTCGGCGCGGTTTGATCGTCTGGGGTAAGGCGGCGATCGCTCCGTTAAACGAGGTGTTCAAGGCGGGTCGACCGATCGATCGTGCGCGTGCGTTGTGGGTGCTGCACGCGATTGAAGGAGACTCCGCGGCGGTGGCGGCGCTTAACGATCACGACCCGCGGATTCGCGAACAGGGGGTGCGGATTTTGGGTCGCGACGTCAGTCGAGTCGGCGAGGTCCGAGAGGAGGAATATGGGGGGAAAACCGAATCCGCGAAGCACCGAGCGAATTTGGGTGAGGTTTCGCCGCGCGGCGACGACGGTCAGGTCGGGAGGAGTCGAGAGTTTGTCCATCTCAGGGCTTTAGCTCATATGCGGGAGCTTGCTCGAATGGCCGACGATCCCGACGCGGGAGTTCGCCGCGAACTGATCCTTTCGCTCCGCGACGTGCCGACCGACGCCGACTCGGTCGGATCAACACTGCTCAAATTGACCAAGAACTGGGACGGTCGCGACCGCTGGTATCTCGAGGCGCTCGGGCTCGCTCTGCAAAAACGTAAAAGCGCTTTTCTCGAAAAGATTTTTCATGAATCGTTTTTCGGCGATCTGAATCTCGTCGCGGCCGGGAAAGCGAGCGGTCTCGCAACTCCGCCGTACTTTCCGGTCGACCGCAACGAGGCTTACATCGCGATCGGAACGGAGGATCTACCGGTATCTCCGCTATCAAAAACACTTGGTTTAATGTGGCGAGTTCATGTGCACGAGGCGTTGCCTTTATTGAGTTCGATTTTGCCTTCGCTGGACAGTCCCGAGTTGCGCGACGCCGCGGACGACGTGCTGCAACGGCTCGACGATCCCTCGGGGGCGAAGATTTTGGCGCGCGCCGCGGGGGATACGCGCGACACGATGCGGAAGAATCAATTGCTTGCGCTTTTGGCGCGCAAGCTTGACGCCGATTGGGCTCAGATGCGAGGCGATGAGACGATCGTGGCGACGGTGGAAACCGCGCTCGGCGATCCTGCGACGCGACTTGCGGGGATTGCGCTCTCGACGGGCGAATCGCGTTATCTCGATTCTCTCGCACGCTTCGCGTCGGACGCACGTTCGCCGACCGAGCTTCGAGTCGCGGCGATCGATAAGATCGCATCGATCCCCGTCGCCGAATCGGCCGAGATTGTGAGGGGGATCGTCGAAGGCGTGAACGGCAAAAAGACGTCGACCCCCGAGGCCGAGGCGGCGCTTCGCGCGTCGGTGCGGCTTAAAGACGTACGTACTCGTTTGCTCGATATGATTCAATCGGATCGGTATCCGGTTGCGCTTCGCGGCGAGGCGTTGCGGCTTGCGGCGCAGCGGCGCGACGACGCGATCGAGCTGATCAAACTGGCGCGTGAGAAGAAGCTTCCCGATGCTCTCAAAACCGAAGCGACTTTTGTTCTCAACACGCACGCCGACGCGACCGTTCGCGCGGAGGCCGCCAAGATTTTGCCGATCGAATCGACCGTGGGTCGCAAGCTCCCTCCGCTAGAGATGTTGCTCAGGCGTCGCGGCGACGCGGCGCGGGGCGAGGAGGTCTTTCTTCGAGCCAATGGTACGACGCAAGCGGGCGCCGGAGCGATCGCGTGCGCGAGCTGTCACCGCGTTCAGGGACGAGGACGCTGGGTCGGCCCCGATCTTTCAACAATCGGCGTGAAATACGGTAAGGAAGAGCTGTTGCGGTCGATCATCAATCCCGGCGCCGCGATCGGTTACAATTTTCGTACGACGGTCGTCGCAACCAGCGACGGTCGAACGATCAGCGGGATCTTGATCGAAGAGGCGCCCGATCGGCTGACGCTCAAGAAGGCCGACGGCGAGCGAGTGACGATCAAAACCGGCGATATCGATGAAAGAACAACAAGCGACGTTTCGTTGATGCCGCAGGGATTGGCGCAATCAATGACCGATCGCGAGTTGATCGATTTGCTCGCGTACCTTTCG
>JAKBCQ010000021.1 GCA_021807585.1 Planctomycetota bacterium
TCGAATACGTGAAACCAGCTCGGCGATTTTCATCAATCGACCTCTTTTAAAATCTCATCGCGATCGAACTTCAATCCGTCGGTGCAACCAAGGGTTTCATTTTATCGCGCTTTCGAATCGCCGCCTCGACCTCTTCACGACGATCGGCGGGAATCGCCGTCAAAATAAAGGCTTTCCCGCTCTTAACAATCAGCTCATTCTCTTTAAACCGATTCCAGTAACAATTCTCGATCGATTCCCACGAGAAAGCGGCGCGATCGAGCCAAAGGCCTCGTTCGCAAACGGCGAAACGAGGAGTCTTCATGTATTTAACTAAAACATAAATTCCAATAAAATAAGAAAATACTAACAATATTGTCAACACGACACATATAATTTTAATTATTTGTTTTGTGTTTTCTGAAATGATAAAAATTAAGAATGTAGGTGGAAAGAAGAATTGATTTACCCAAGACCAAAAGAAACCGTTCTTCAAGAGTCTCATGAGATTCTCTCGCCTCGTCTTCGCGTAAACCGCGACCTCGACGGGACCGAGCTGCGCCAATCGATCGGCGTAACCCCGTACTTTCCAACGCTTCGATTTTTCGTGCGAGACGGCTTCGGAAGCCTTCATGATCCTTCCTCGCTCAAATCATCGCCTGAGTTCGGCGCCGCTTGAAGAATAACACCACGCATTTTGCCGTGTCTACGAATCGCCGCCTCGACCTCTTCACGACGATCGGCGGGAATCGCCGTCAAAACAAAGGCTTTCCCGCTCTTAACAATCAGCTCATGCTCTTTAAACAGATTCCAGTAACAATTCTCGATCGATTCCCACGCGAAAGCGGCGCGATCGAGCCAAAGGCCTCGTTCGCAAACGGCGAAACGAGGACTTTTTATCACATCCTGAATAACACAGATAATAATAATAGAATCGATAACAAATCCACTTATTAATAATGATGCATAGAAAATAATCCAAGATTCACTTAAATTTTCGGAAATATATCTGATCACCACGTGAGCAATTACGAATATTTGAGGAGCCATAAGCAAATTGTTATCATGCTTAATTAGTCTCTTGAGACGCTCGATCGTCGTCTTCGCGTAAACCGCGACTTCGACGGGACCGAGCTGCGCCAATCGATCGGCGTACCCCAATATTTTCCAACGCTTCGATTTTTCGTGCGAGACGGCTTCGGATACCTTCATGCTTCGTCCTCGCTCAAATCGCCGCCTGGGATCGGCGCGGCTTGAAAAACTACGCCGCGCATTTTGCCGTGTTTAAGAATCGCCGCCTCGACCACTTCACGACGATCGGCTGGGATTCGGACCCCCTTCGTGAAGTCGTTGACCGAAACGACAAGCTCGTTTTTTCGATATCGGCTCCACGAACACGAGCGAACTCGATCCCACGCGACGGGTCTCTTCTCAAGCCATAAACCACGTTCACAAACCGCGAACCGGGGAGTCGCCGAATCCTCGAAACCGTTGAAAATAATGATAAATAAAGGGACACCAACAATGAGAACGATGATCAGATCTGAGATCGGTCTGATCTCCATGAAAGCGTTGAGAATCGCTCCGAATTGACAAACGAATAATAATCGCCACCAAATACGATCGTTTATCAGTAATCGAACCGATTTTTCAAGCATTCCACGCGAATACACCGCGAATTCCACGCTCCCCAGCGAATAAAGCCGCCGCGCGTAGGGATCGAAATTATCCCAAACCTCTGGCCAAGCGATTTCACTCGTATCGATATGGATCATAACGACGACTCGATTGATTTCAGTCTCGCCTCGCCGAATCTCGTGTCTTAAAGCATATCGACAAACAGCGGCGAACGTCCAACAAAAAAGCGTCCGTCCCCGACGGGGATCGGACGCTTGATCGATTCAAAAAATCGCGGGGACAAGGCTTTATCGAGCCATTTTCTTGGCTTGTTCCTCGGCCTGTTCGATCACGCCGACATACAAAAACGCCGATTCGGGCAGATGATCCCACTTGCCGTCGCAAAGTTCCTGGAAGCTGCGGATCGTATCCGCGAGCGGCGTGTATTGCCCCTCGCGGTTCGTGAACGGCTCGGCGACGAAGAACGGTTGCGATAAGAACCGCTCGATCCGACGAGCGCGATGCACGACGATCTTATCCTCCTCGGAAAGCTCGTCGACGCCGAGGATCGCGATAATATCACGAAGCTCGCGATAACGCTGGAGGATCGCTTGAACCCGCCGAGCGACGTTGTAATGATCCTCGCCCACATACTGCGGGTCGAGAATCCGCGACGACGACCCGAGCGAATCGACCGCGGGATAAATCCCCTTTTCCGAGATCGACCGCGAAAGGACGATGAACGCGTCCAAAAAGCCGAACGTCGTCGCGGGAGCGGGGTCGGTCATGTCGTCCGCGGGAACATAGACCGCTTGAACAGACGTGATCGCGCCCGTGTTTGTTGACGTGATCCGCTCTTGAAGTTCGCCCATTTCGGTCGCGAGCGTGGGCTGATAACCCGCGTTCGAGGGCATCCGGCCCAACAGCGCCGAAACCTCGGCGCCCGCCTGGCTGAAGCGGAAGATGTTGTCGATGAAGAGCAGCGTGTCGGCGCCGGTGGTGTCGCGGAACCATTCGGCGTTCGTCAGCGCCGAGAGCGCGACGCGAAGCCGAGCGCCGGGAGGCTCGTTCATTTGTCCAAAGAACATCACGGTGCTGTCGATAACGCTCTTGCCCGAGGCTCCGATCTTCGTCTCTTGCATTTCGAGCCAAAGGTCGTTGCCTTCGCGGGTTCGTTCGCCGACCCCCGCGAAAACCGAGAAGCCGCTGTGCACCTTGGCGATACGCGCGATCAGCTCGGTCAAGATGACGGTCTTCCCCAGCCCGGCGCCGCCGAATAAGCCGATCTTGCCGCCGCGGACGAACGGAGTTAAAAGATCAACAACCTTAATGCCTGTTTCAAATAACTCGGTCTTGGGAGAAAGGCTGTCGAACGACGGAGGCTCACGGTGGATCGGCCAGTAATCCGCGGCCGAAACGTCGCCGCGACCGTCGATCGGCTTGCCGAGCAAATTGAACACGCGGCCGAGCGTTTCCTTCCCCACGGGGACGCTGACGGGGCTTTTGGTGTCGATCACCTTCGTTCCCCGCGTCAGACCGTCGGTCGACCCGAGCGCCACGCAACGGACGCGGTTCCCTCCCAACAACTGTTGAACCTCGCCCGTCAGATGAATCGAAACGCCTTTGTTTTCGGTTTCGATCCGAAGCGCGTTGTAAATATCGGGGAGATCCCCCTCGTCGAACTCGGCGTCGAAGGTCGACCCGATCACCTGAACGATCCGCCCCTCGTTCGTCGTCGCCATGGCGTCCATCCTAATAAAAACGAATCAAAACGTTGTATGAACTTAAAAGGTCTTGGTCGCACGATCGTTCATCGTTTCCCGCGCGGTTTTCACGCGGCGGGTTCGGGTTCGATCGCGCGTCGGTCGTCATTCGAGCGCCGCGGAGCCGCCGATGATCTCGGCGAGCTCGCGGGTGATCTGCGCCTGTCGCGCACGATTGTACATGCGCGTAAGCGATTTGATCATGTCGTCGGCGTTTTCGGTCGCCCCCTTCATCGCCACCATCCGTGCGATCTGTTCGCTCACCGCGGCGTCTAAAAAGCACTTGAATAAGCGAATTTTAAACGAAACGGGAACGATTTCCTCAAGGATGCTCGCGGCGCTCGGCAAGAATTCGTACGGAACGCGTTCGCCGCGAGTCGCGGGCTTGACCGGCTCTCCTTTTTTGACCGGGCGGGTTGAAAAATCCCCCAGCGAGGTCATCGGTAAAAGCGTGACGCGAACCGCCTCTTGCCGTGAAGCGCTCAGATACTTGGTGTAAGCCACGTCGACGCGATCGATCTTGCCGGATACGTACATTTCAATATAGCGATTGGCGATCACTTCGACCTGCTCGAACTGGGGGCGATCCTCAAACTGCGTGTAGGAGAGATCGACCTTGAGGCCGCGGAACCGACAATAATTGACGCCCCGCTTCCCCGCGACCTCGAGCCTCGTACCGATCGAATCGGCTATATTCTCTTGATACGATTGCGCCGTGATCCGAACGACGTTCGAGTTGTATCCGCCGGCGAGCCCCCGGTTCGACGTCAGAGCCAGTAAGAGCGCGTTCTTAACCGGGTCGTGAGCGGTCAACAGAGGATGCGAGACTTCGGTCGAAGTCGATCCCAGATCGGCGACGATCTCGGCGATCTTACGCGTGTACGCGTCGGCCTGCACGGCGCGATCCTGCGCCTTCTTGAACCGCGCCGTCGCGATCAACTCCATCGTCCGGGTGATCTTGCGAATGTTTTGCACCGCCTTGCGGCGGGTGACGATCGCTCGAGCTTTGGCCATCGGGGAACACCTGCAAGTTCATCAATTAAAAGAAACTACGTGTAAAAATCTGAGACTTCACCGACATCGAAGCCGAAAAATCGGTCTCGCAAGAGATCGCGAAAGCCGCGCCTCGCGGAACGCCCCACGCGATCGATCGTGCCCGCGTCAAGCCGCCGATACGCCCGCGGCGCGAGCCTTGTCGGTCGACGAACTTCGGCGATACCGCTCCTTGAACTCGCCGATCGCCCGGCGCAAATCGGCGACGATCGCATCAGTGAGCTTCTTCTCACGCGAAAGCGCTTCTCGCACGCTCGCCTTTTGATCCCTCATGAAATCAAGGAACTCGGCCTCCCATTTCGACGTCTCTTTCACCGGAACGTCGTCAAGGAAACCTTCCGATCCCACGTACATGCTCATTACCTGATCAGCGACGTCGCGCGGGCGATATTGCGGCTGTTTGAGCAATTCAACCATCCGATAGCCCCGGTCGAGCTGAAGCTGAGAAGCCTTGTCGAGCTCGGTGCCGAGCTGCGCGAACGCCTCGAGCTCGCGGAACGCCGCGAGATCGAGCCGAAGACTCCCCGCAACCTTCTTCATCGCCGGAATCTGCGCCTTGCCGCCCACCCGCGATACGCTGATGCCGACGTCGACCGCGGGCCGAACCCCCGCGAAGAACAAATCGGGTTGTAAATAAATCTGCCCGTCGGTGATCGAAATCACGTTCGTGGGAATGTACGCCGAAACCTCGCCTTCCAGAGTCTCGATGATCGGCAAAGCCGTCAGCGAACCCCCCGATTTCGTCGTCTTAACGATCTTGTGTCCCGTCGGATAACTCTCTTTGAGAACGTGCTTGGCCTCCTCGAGCCCCGGAACGCCGAGATAAAACTTACCGTCGACTCCCCAGCTCTCGGTCACCTCCTCTTTGTCGACGGGAGCGTTCTCGGGAACGATCACATACTTGTTCGCCAGTTTCGCCGACCGTTCCAACAAACGCGAGTGCGCGTAAAAGATATCGCCGGGATACGCCTCGCGACCGGGAGGACGACGCAACAAGAGCGAAAGCTCGCGGTACGACACCGCTTGCTTCGACAAGTCGTCATAAATACAAAGAGTGGCCATCCCCTTCTCGTACATGAAGTACTCGGCCATCGCGCAACCCGAATACGGCGCGATGAACCGGAGCGGATTGGGATCGCTCGCTCCCGCCGCGACGACGATCGTGTATTCCATCGCGCCGTGACGCTTAAACGTATCGACAATCGCCGCGGTCGTCGACTCTTTCTGGCCGATCGCCACGTAAACGCAGATAACCCCCTGCCCTTTTTGGTTGAGGATCGTGTCGATCGCGATCGCGGTTTTGCCCGTCTTGCGGTCGCCGATGATGAGTTCGCGCTGGCCCCGGCCGATCGGTATCATCGTGTCGATCGCCTTGACGCCCGTTTGCAGCGGCTCGTCGACGGGTTGACGCTCGGCGATTCCGGGGGCGTTCGATTCGACCAAACGCGTTAAATCGCCGGGGATCGGCCCGCGATTGTCGATCGGATTGCCGAGCGGGTCGACGACGCGGCCGATCAAACCCTCCCCCACGGGAACGCGCAACAACCGTCCCATCGCCGTGACGGTTTCGCCTTCATGAATATCGGTGTATTCACCAAGGATGATCACGCCGACCGACGATTCCTCAAGGTTGAACGCGAGCCCCTTGACGCCGTTTTCAAAGCCGACCATTTCGCCGGCCATCACGCCCGATAGACCGTGAACGCGGGCGATTCCGTCGCCGACTTCGAGCACCCGGCCGACCTCGACCCGCGCCGCCTCGGCGTGAAATTGCTCGATCTCATTCTGAATCACAGAACTGATTTCGTCGGGACGAAATTTCATGGAGTTTCCCTTCAATCAAATGGTCGCGAATTTGTTCAAGCCTATTTCGTGCCGATGAGTCGTAAACGACGTCGCCGATCTGAACGACGAGACCCGCGATCAGCGCGGGATCGACCTCCTCGTGCAACACCGGAGTCCCACGCAACAGCTCGCCAAGACGCGCCGCAAGCGCGGCGCGGGCGTCGTCGTCGAGCGGAACGGCTGATTTTATTTTCACATGAATACGATTGCGCTGTTTATCGACGATGGCGCGAGCGGATCGAACGACGAGCGGCAAGATGTCGATGCGCCGATGTCGATTGAGCACCCGTAAAAAATCGGCGTTCATCGCATCGACCCGGCCGTCGAACGTCTCGACCAGAACGCGATCTTTAGCCGCGGGAGAGATCGTCGGCGCGTCGAAGATCGCCGCGAATTCGGGCTTCGCGTCAAAGACGTTCGCCGTGATCGATTCGAGTTCGTCGAGGATTTCATCCTCGCGACCCGATTTCGCCGCGGCGGCCACCAGCGCCTCGGCGTACGACCGCGCGACGACCCCGGCGGATTCGTCCAACACCGTACGCCGGCGAACGTTCGGAACGACGGCTTCCGCGGTCATGCGCCGTTCCTCCCCGCCGCGGCCGCGCCCGCCTTGGGAAGCTCTTCAACCGCCGCGGCGAGCAACCGGCGATGATCGTCGCCGGTTAAATCGCGCGCCAATACCTTCCCCGCGACCGAAACCGCGAGATCGGCGGTCTTCGACCAAATTTCCATCAACGCTTGATCACGCGCCGCGAAAATTTCTTGTTTGGCTTGCTTGCGCGCCGATTCGGCGTCTTCTTGAGCCTTGCGGAGGATCGAATCGGCCGCCGCCGTCGCGTCCTTGCGGCCTTGCTCAATCAGGGATCGGACCTCGTCGGCCGCGGCGTCCATCCGCTTGCGATGCTCGTCAAGCAGTCGAGCGCTCTCGGCGCGAGCGTTCTCGGCGTCGTGGAGCAACGTCTCGTGATACGTCTCGCGGTCGTGCAGGGCTTTCGAAAGCGGCTTCCAGGCGAACTTCCAAAGCCCCCCCAGAAGCACCAAAAAGACGACGAGCGTCCAGATCGCCAGCGGCGGACTGGGCTCGAGGATGTTCGGATTCTCGTCGCCGCCGCTTTCGCCGTGCTCCGCCGCTCCGTGCTCCGCCGCGGGCTTGTCCTCGGCCGAGACGATTTTCCGCGCGGGCGGCTCGTCCGCGGCCGTTACAACGGTCGAAGTCGATGCGATCCACGAGAAAATCGCTGTTAATATCAATAATCGCCGCCAAGTCATGGTCGATTCACCTCGGTTCCAACTTCGATCGATCGGGGGGAGAACTGTGCGTCGAATTCGGCGGAAAACGCTCGGGAGCGATCAATAATCGCTCGTGATCCCCGAAACGTCGGCGGAAATTCTTCGCTCGGCGAGCCGCTCCGCGATCGATCAACTCTTCAAAATAAAACCGATGATGATGAGCGCGAAGAAGGTCACGCCTTCGATCAGCGCGGCCGAGATGATCATCGCGGTCTGAATATTTCCCGCCATCTCGGGCTGACGCGCCATGCTCTCGACCGCCGATTTGGTAAGGCCGCCGATTCCCATCGCGGCGCCGATGATCACAAGCCCCGCGGCGAACGCGCGGAGGTCGGCGAACGGATACGTTTGCGCGATCACCGCGGGAGCGTCGACGGTTTGAGCCGAAGCGGGAACTTGCGAAAGCAGAAACAACGCCGTAAGCAACATGGCGGACTTCAAGAATTTCATCGGAACCTAAACTCCTGATTTGCCGAGATTCGGCAAGTTGAAAATCACCAACGCTTAAGCCCGCCTATCGGACGAAAACCCGTTGTCCTCGCCGGGGGGGATGTTAAACCTCAAACCTCGGGGGCGATCCCACCGATCGATCAGTGCGAATGCACCGCCGAACCGATGAAGATCGCCGCCAGAAACGTGAAGATGTACGCTTGTAAAAATGCGACGAACAATTCGAGAACCGACAGCGCCGCGGCGCCGGCGACGCTCGCTATGGTGACTGGAACCTTGATATAAACAAGCATTCCCGCGACCTGGAGGATGAAGCCGAGAATCACCGCGAGCACGATGTGCCCCGCGAGCATGTTCGCGAACAACCGCACCGAAAGCACCACGTGACGGATGAACAGGCCCGCGACTTCGATGACGAACATCAAACCCCAAAGCGGCGGCTTGAGCAGCTTGGGGACGTCGAGATGCGGGACGATTCCCGTCCAAAAGCCGACGATTCCCTTTTCACGCGAGCCCGCGACGATGACGGCGCAGAGCGTGATGATCGCGAGCGTCCCCGTGACGTTGATGTTCCCGGTCGGCGACGCTCCACCTGGAATCATTCCCAGCAGATTGCAGAACAAGACGAAGAGGAAGATCGTCCAGAGGAACGGGACGAAATCGTCGGCGCCGTGGCCGCCGATCGCGGGCCGAGCGACGCGATCACGAATAAAGAGCAGGATCGCCTCGAAGGCGTTGAGCAACTTGCCGCGGGTGACGCGGTTTTTCGCCGCGTGACGCGAAAGCGGAATGACGATCGCCGCGATGAGGACGGCGGCGACGACTTCCATCACCATGAACCGCGTGATCTGAATCCCGCCGATCGACCCCAGGTGGATCTCAATCCCTGGGAATTCCAGGGAGGGGTGATCCACCACGTGACTGAGCGGGCTTTCGGAATGTCCCTGCGCCATAATACCGCCGAAAGAGAACACGCCGCCTCCGCCCGGGCACGACCGGGTTCGGACCAGACGGAATGAATTATTGGGATTGCTTCGCGATTCTCAGCAGATGCGTCATGCCGACAATAAACCCGACGATCACCCCCCCCAAGATTCCCCAGGGGTTCGTCCCCGCGTATCGATCGAGAATCAACCCTCCGATCGCGGGCGTGACAAACTCAAGCCCGACGGCGGTCGCCCGGTACGCCCAGGTGAACCCTTTCGCCAGGGAATCCTCGGGTCGGTCGGGAGGCGGCATGGACGATCCGGTCGCGTCGAGAAAGAATCCACCCGACTCCATATCAGCGAGCGGTACATAGACCGTGGATTCGCCTCGATCGCCTTGGTTGACGACGTTCATGACCCAACGCGTTTCATGTTGTATCGACCCCCGGTGGATGTTGTCAACTCCCCAGCGGAAGGTAATCGAGAAAATTTTCACAATCTTGCCGAGGGTCGAAACCAAGCCGCGTCAAGGTCGCGCATGCAATCATGCGGAAATGGGGGAAGTTAGGCATGTGAGAGAAATTTTTTATTGACAAGCTTGGCCCGAGTTGGTAAAAGCGATTTGCTACAAAATCCACCGATTGAGAAAACGGATCCTTCGATCAAGAGGGCTCGCAATGTCGTTCCCCAGGCGATCATCGTCCGGCTATAGCGGATCAACGGCTCGCCTCTCGTGATCGAGAGGGACGAGCCGTTCGTGTTTCCGGGGCGTGGGGAATCGAATCGGGTCGTGCGACGATGGGTCCAGCGGTTTTCGATTGGTGTGATCAAGCGTGCATCCGGTCGGCAGGGAGCATTCCGGATCGGTCCACTCACGGATGAATCACCGCGTCTTTCATTTTCTCCGCGTGCGGCCCTCCAGAGCCGAATCACCGCCGCGGAGCGAGACGGAGTGGCCCGTATGACCGTCGAATCGCTCAAGGAATGCAATAAGAAGATCCTTGTTCAGATGGCCAAGGATCAAGGCGTCGTGGGGTGGCACGCGATGCGCAAGGATCAATTGATTCGTGCGCTCGCCCCGGTCCCCACGAACGGCCGCAAACGCGTCGGCGATGCGTCGACAACCGCTCCGACGCCGACCCAAACGACCGCCACGGCGAACGGATCGGCGGCGAAATCGGCGCGGTCGTCGAAGCCGGAAGCGAACGGATCGGCGGCGATCGGCGTGGCCAAGGCCGTCGCCGGCCGGTCGAAAGGCTCGGCCACGACGTCGGCCTCGATCGACGCCGCGGTCGGCGGCGACTCCGCGTCGCACGCGAACAACGGCAAACAAACCGCCGCCGCGAACGGCGTCAAGTTGAACGGGACGAACGGGTCGACTCGCCGACCCGATCGCAACGGCGAGGACGGCAAGCCGCTCGCGCCGTTGCCGCCGCGTTCGCTCGATCATTCGTGCGTCAAAGATCGTTTGGTCGTGATCGTCCGCGACCCCTACTGGTTGCAGGCGTATTGGGAATTGAGCCGGTCGACCCTGGCGCGCGCCCAGGCGGCGCTCGGGCAAGATTGGCACGGCGCCAAGCCGATCCTTCGTCTCATGGATGTTTCGAGCGAAGACACGACTTCGGCGACCGAGCGTCACATTCGTGATATCGAGGTTCACGGCGGCGTGAACACCTGGTACATCGACGTCACGTCCCCGCCTCGTTCGTTCCGCGTCGACGTCGGCTATCTCTCGAGAAAAGGGCGATTTTTCGTGCTGGCGCGATCGAATGTCGTCACCACCCCCAAGGCCGGAGTCTCCGATACCGTCGATGAAAGCTGGGCGAGCCCGCGCGGTCAATTTGAAAAAATTTATCACCAATCGGGGGGGGGCAATCCGTCAAACCTCTCCGACGACCTCCGCGAACTCTTCGAGGATCGCCTCCGGCGTCCGCTTCAAAGCATGTCGCTTCAAGGTCTCGGCCTGGGAGGTTTGGGGTCGTCGCGGAAATTCCACTTCGAGGTCGACGCCGAACTGATCGTTTACGGCTCGACCGAGCCCAACGCGCATGTGACGATCCAGGGGGAGCCCGTGCCGATCCGTCACGACGGTTCGTTCACCGTGCGTTTCAGCCTGCCCGATTGTCGTCAAATCCTCCCCGCGGTCGCGTCGAGCGCCGACGGCATCGAGGAGCGGACGATCGTCCTCGCGGTCGAACGCAACACCAAGGAATTGGAACCGATGATCCACGACGGCAACGAGTTGTAATCGCTCGACGCGCCTAACGACAAACTCTGAGGCGACGGCGCAGCATTCGGGCTCGCCGCCGCCTCATTTCGCTTATCGGAGTACGATCGCGTGAGCCTCGATATCGGTCCGATCCTCGACGCCTGGAATCACGACCCGTCCACCCTCCAGGTGCGCCTCATCGACGGCGACGACGGTCAAATCAAAATCCAAACGAGGCTCGATCTCGGCCTCCTACAAATGGAACTCGACGGACGTCCCGACGGCCAAAAGCCGAACGGGTTTGATTCCTGGCTCGATTATTACGAATCGCTCACCCGCGAGGCCGCGGCCCGAGGCGAACGCCGCATGCTCGATCGCCAGGCGCATGCCGATTTAATGCGTGAAGGTGTCCAGTATTATCACCGTTATATCGCGCTTTTTCATCTTGAAAAATATGATCTCGTCGCGCGCGACACCGAACGCAACCTACGGCTCTTCGCATTCGTCGTCGAGCACACCGAGGACCGCCGCGAGGCGATCGCGTTCGATCAATACCGTCCTTACGTTTTGATGATGCGCGCCCAGGCGCTCGCCAAGACGGCGCTCGCGCGGGGAAACACCCCGGCGGCGATCCGTCGCATCGACGAGGGAGTCGCCGCGATCCGCGGCTTCCTCCGCGAATACGGCCAGGAGGCGCGCGAGGATCAGAACGTGGAAATTACATTCTTAAATCAATGGCGTGAAGATCTTCAAAGACAACGAGCAA
>JAKBCQ010000806.1 GCA_021807585.1 Planctomycetota bacterium
CCCGAACGATCCCGGCGGCGGGCTTTGAAAGCGGTTGGATCGGAGGGATATATTCATAAAAGTAATCAATATCGATCGCACGAAACGGGGCTTTGCGGAGGAGGGCGGCGGCTTCGATCACGCGTCTCGGTTCGTCGCCGCGAACTCCGCTGACGACGGCCCTGCGCCGCTTGATGATCCCGGCCTTTTCGCCGGCGATCGCCGCCAAGGTGTTTCCAAGCTGTTTAGTATGATCAAATGAAATGTTGGTTAATACCGAGACCGCGGGACGGACGGCGTTGGTGGAATCGAGCCTGCCCCCGAGGCCGACTTCGAGGACGACCGCTCCCGCGTTCGCGCGGGCGAAGTGGAGCAGGCCGAGCGCGGTCGTCACCTCGAAGAACGTCGACGGGCGATGTCCGCGGGCCGATTCGTCGTCGTCGAGTCGCTCGAGGATCGGCCTGATCTCGTTGATCAGGTTGGCGAGATCGACCGTGGCGATCTGGTTGCCGTCGGTACGAAAACGCTCCTCGACGGCGTTAAGGTGAGGCGAGCTGAACAGGCCGGTTTTGATCCCCGACGCGGTCAGCGCCGCGGCGATCAGCGCCGAGGTCGATCCTTTCCCCTTGGTACCGGCGACATGAACGATCGGCGCGGCGTCCTGTGGATCGCCGAGCGCGCGGAGCAGGCGTCGCATCCGCGCGAGCCTCAATTCCGACGACGACCGGGGCATTCCCGTACGTTCGTAATTCAGCCTGCCGAAGAGAAAATCGAAGGGATCGGAAACTTCGCTCATGCTTGCGCTCGACCGACCTCGGAAAGAATCGAAATCAACGTTTGAAAGTATCGGCGAGCGTCTGTAAGAGATCGCTCGAGGCGTTTGTCTGGATCGGTCGATCGATTCACGCGGAAACGGAGTCGCCGCCGAGGACGCGTTCGACGCTCGCGAGCAACTCGGAAAGCGAAGTCAGGTTCTTGACGAGGAACTCGATCGCGCCGTTTTTGAACGCGAAAAGTTGGTATTGGGCGTCGGAATGATTGGAAAGCATAAGCACTTTCAATTGATTCGACGCGCCTTCGTCGCGAAGCGTTTCGAGCACCTCAAAGCCGTTCAGGAACGGCATCCAAAGGTCGAGGATTAAGAGGCTGGGTTGATGCACGCGAACCAGGTCGACGGCTTCGCGTCCGTTGCTCGCTTCGAGAACATCGTAACCCGCGGATCGAAGCAAAGGAGAATAAACGGCGCGGAGGTCGGGGCAATCATCGGCCAGCACGATCGTCGTGGACACGTCCCTACGTTCCTTCCTCGCGATGGCGATTTTTGATCATCGCTGCGCCTTCATGGCGATTCCGTGGCGAGTCGGTCATCTCCGATGCCCGTCCCCGTCGCCGGCTCCCGGCGCCATCGGCTCCTATGGAACCACGTGAACGAGGATCGCACAAGACCGATCGATTTTCGAGCCGATCGGTTCCAAGCAAATCGCCAAGAACCGCGAAAAACGCGGCGAAAAAACATTCATAATTCCCTCCCGCGAGCGACTTCGAGAGTCCCGAGAGAACTCGCGGGCGGCGAGTCGAGGAATCGAGGCGAGGATCGCGAGCTTGATTGTCCCATGTATTTCAGACATGAGAACGGCGATCTCGGTGGGCGATCACGCCGACCGCCGCGGCTCGACGCCCCCGAGAGACGGTCGAATCACGCCGCGGTCTCGACCGCACACTTCGCTCTGGGAAGCCGGGTCGCTTTCGAGGCGCCGACTGATACGGCGGAGCGCGGGGTCGCGGCGAACCGGCTTGACCGCGGCCTCGGCATTCATGTAAACTTAGTATGATTAGTCGTTTAATATCGATTGGAGAGTGCGGATCGGCCGGCTCTTCACTTCGATATTGAGGTCGCTCGGCGGCGAGTATCGGCTCGGCGAGCGCGGCTTGGCGTGACGATCGACTTGGCGGATGAATCAAAAATCCACGTATTCGGTGCGAGGCGATACCCGCGATGGAAATGATAAGTGAGCTTTGGTACAAGACGACCGACGCATTCACCGCGGTTTCCGAGGAAATTTCCGACGGCCTGGTGCGGATCTTCGGCAATTCGAACGAGCGTCTGATCCGCCGCATGAGGCCCGTCGTCGCGCGCATCAACGATCTTGAACCCGCGTTCGAGGCTCTTTCCGACGCCGAACTCAAAGCCAAAACCGCGGAATTCCGCGAACGTCTGGCGCGCGGTCAAACGCTCGACGATCTCTTGATCGAGGCGTTCGCGGCGTGCCGCGAGTCGGGCAAACGTCACCTTAAAATGCGCCATTACGACGTCCAGCTTATGGGTGGAATGGTACTCCACGGCGGCAAGATCGCCGAAATGGTGACGGGCGAAGGAAAAACGCTCGTCGCCACGCTCGCGGTTTATCTCAATGCGCTCGAGGGCAAAGGCGTTCACGTCGTCACGGTGAACGATTATCTCGCGCGGCGCGACGCCGAGTGGATGAGCCCGATTTACAGCGGTTTGGGAGTGACGGTCGGCGCCATCCAGTCCGAGATGGAATCGGAAGAACGTCAAGAGATGTATGGAAGAGACATCACTTACGGCACAAACAACGAGTTTGGATTCGATTATTTACGCGACAACATGAAACCGTCGCGTTCCTTACAGGCGCAGCGCGAGCTTCATTACGCGGTGATCGACGAGGTGGACAGCATTTTGATCGACGAGGCGCGCACCCCGCTGA
>JAKBCQ010000807.1 GCA_021807585.1 Planctomycetota bacterium
CTTGTCGGCCAAATTCATCCACCCGGTTCGTGGCGCGGCGTTCAGGGAGAGAGGTTGACGCTCGGTCCCGCGATCTACGCGCTCATCGTCGCCGCGTTCGCGCTCTGGTACGCTCCCCAAAACCAGGCTCGGATCAATCAGGGGTACGGCGGATTCCGCGAGGCCGGAGCGTGGATCGATCATCATGTGCCTCAAAATGACACAATCCTTGATGTAACGGGCTGGTCGTTGTTCTACGCCGAACGCCCCGGTTACACGTTCTCGAATTTGGGAGAGGCCTCGCTCGATCCGTCGCTCCGCTGGATCGTGGTTCGCGACGCACACCTCGTCGGCCCTTGGGAATACTGCAAAATTCTTCGGAAATTATCCGAAGGGCTTGAACCCGTCGCGTCGTTTCCTCCAACGCCGACTCGAGGCAAAGCGCGCGTGCTCGTTTTCGACCGCAAACAAACGCCGCGCCGAACCGCCCGCGCCGCCGAAATCACGGCCAAACAAGGATCGATCCGTTGATCCTTCAAAAACGGTCGACGGCTCGGTTCGCGACCCGCGGCGAAGCATCGACGCCGAAACCGCGACCGACATTCGCCGGAAGCTTACAAGCGTCAACATTGTATTGTTTTTATGTTATATAATAATTTATCGATCAATTCGTGGGGATCGTCTGAATCCGACCGATCGTTTACGCGAGGATCATGATCAAATGAGAATCGCCTGGTATATTCATCGTTATTATCCGTGCGTCGGCGGGTCCGAGAATTTCGTCCGCGCGATGGCGTCGAGGTTCGCCGCCGAGGGCGCCGAGGTGAAGGTCTTCACGACCGACGCTCTCGAGCTGAGCCGGTTCGTCCATCCCTCGGGGCGCGCGGTCGACGCCCCCAAACGAGAAACGATCGACGGAGTCGAAGTCAACCGATTCCCAATCAAACATGTTCCTGCACAACGGTATTTGGGAAAACTCCTCTCGTTCGTCCCGAATCAATCGATTCAGTGCCGTTACGCGTCGTATATGCCGATCGTTCCAGGGCTTCACGCCGCGCAGGGACGATTCGACGTCGTCTTCGGTGCGTGCTTTCCGTACACGATCTTCTCGTATGCGGCGCTGCATACCGCGCGGGCGTCGAACGCGCCGCTCGCGCTCGTCCCGTTTTTACATCTGGCGAATCCGGGAGATCCCGTTCGCCGAGTGTACACCAAACCGCACCAGATTCGACTCCTCAAATCGGCCGACGGAATCGCGAGCCCGACAAATATCGAAATCCAATTTCATGAACAGAATGGAATATCTCGAGATAGAATCCTTCATTTGCCGATGGGTTTCGACATCGCAGCGACGACGCGCGGCGACGGCGCCTCGTTCCGCAAACGGTACGAGATCCCGCGCGATCGCGCCGTCGCGGGCCAGTTGGGAGCGCTCGATCTCAACAAGGGGACGAACGACCTCGTCGCCGCGATCGCTCGTCTAAACTCGAATCGTAGCCGCGAACGCGCGATAACGCTCGTTCTCGCGGGATCGCCGACTCCGCGGTTTAGCGAGCATTTCGCGTCCCTCCCCGACGGAATGAAACAACATGTTTTGATGACAGATGTTCTTGCCGATGAAGATGTTCGCGATTTTTATGATGCGATCGACGTTTACGCGATGCCTTCACGTACCGATTCGTTCGGGATCGTCTTTCTCGAGGCGTGGGCGAACGCCAAGCCCGTCGTCGCGGCGGCCGCGGGGGGAGTCGTCGAGGTCGTTCAAGACGGCGAAACGGGGCTCCTCGTCCCGTTCGGCGACATCGAAAAACTCGCGACGGCGATCGGTCGCCTGGTCGACGACCCCGAACTCGCCGGAAAACTCGGCCGAGCGGGTCGCTCGAACGTCGCATCGGGCTGCTCGTGGGATGATCGCTTCCGAACGCTTGCAAATTGGACCGCGGCGCTCATCGATCGCAAACGCTCCGAATGCGATCGTCGCAGCGTCGGCCGAAACCCCGACTCATTCCGTTCGCGAACGATCGATCAAAGCGATTCCCAAACAATCGAACGAACGAGTCCGATCGTGACGAATACTTGTATGTTCTAATATAAATCAACAAATATAATAAATAATTATTAATTATATAGTTAAATGGAAATGTAGATAGAATTTAGATTTTGATCGGCCAAGCCAGATCGGCGATTCCCACGACGAGCAGGCCGACGCTGATCGCGGCGTTGACGTGAAAGAACGCGACGTTGACCTTGGATAGATCGTCGGGCGCCACAATCGTGTGCTCGTGCACGAGGAGAATCGCGATCGCGGCGACTCCGCAAAGGTAAATCACCCCCAACGGGTAGATTCGGCCGAGCGCGATCAAAACCGCGATCATCGCCGCGTGACAACCCGCGGCGAGCCGCAACGCGCGACCGACGCCGATCCGCGCGGGAACGCTGCGCAAACCTTTCGATCGATCGAAATCAACATCTTGACATGCGTAGATGATATCAAAACCCGAAACCCAGAAAAAGACCGCAAACCCGAGCAGGACCGGAGGCGCGGCGATATCGCCGCGGAGCGCGATCCACGCGGCGATCGGCGCCGCCATCAGCGACGCCCCCAGCCAAAAATGAGCAAGACTTGTAAATCTTTTGGTATAAGAATACGCGAGCAGCCACGCGAGCACCGGCGCCGCGAGATAAAGCGGCAGGCGATTCGGCAAAAAGAACAGCGTCGAGGCGA
>JAKBCQ010000808.1 GCA_021807585.1 Planctomycetota bacterium
ATCGCCGGCGAACTCGATCTCTCGGTCGGCTCGGTCGCGGGGTTGTGCGCGATCGTTACCGCGTGGCTCACGCATCAGCCCGGATGGACCGTGACCGCCGCGGTCATCTGCGGCGTTCTCACCGGGATCGGCGTCGGTCTGATCAACGGATTGCTCGCCGTTAAGGCGCGGATACCCGCTTTTATCGTCACTCTCGGCATGCTTTACATGGCAAGAGGCGCTAATTATTTGATCTCGGCGGGATATCCGATCTACCCCCTCCCCCGCGCGCTCACGTCGATCGGCAAGGCGACTCCTCTCGGACTCTCGTGGGGCGTACTCGTCTTCCTCGGAGTCGCGACGCTCGGGAGATTCACCCTCGTCCGCACGACGTTCGGTCGCGCCGTCCACGCGACCGGCGGCGCCGCCGAAGCCGCTCGGATCGCCGGAATCCCCGTTGATTTTGTGAAAATCTCTTGCTTCGTTGTCACAAGCACGCTCGCAGCGATCGCCGGCATTCTCTTGACCGCTCAGCTCGGAGTCGGCCTTTCGGAATTCGGCGTCGGTTGGGAGCTCGAGGTCGTCGCAGGTGTCGTCATCGGCGGCGTCAGCCTCTTCGGCGGTGTCGGCGGAGTGAGCGGAACCGTCCTCGGCCTGCTCCTCATGCAAATCGCTCGAAGCGGGCTCGTCTTCAGCGGCGCCAACACCCACTGGCAAACCGTCGCCGTCGGCGCGATCATGATCGCCGCCGTCGGTCTAGATATGCTCCGCCGTCGCGCAAAATATTAATGTATATGGATAATAAATCATGATATCACGACGAACATTCATCGCGACCGCGCCGATTCCGCTCGCGTTGCTCGCCTGCGGATGTCGCCCCGCGCGGTCGAGCCCGCCCAAGCTCTGCTGGGTCCAGGCGCTCAAGGGGCATCCCGTCCATCAGTTGACGCAGATCGCCTTCCAAGACGCATGCCGAGAATTGGGATATCAAGCCGTGATTATCGGCTCCGACGGCCCCGACCTGGTCGCGACGATCTCGTCCGCCGAGCAGGCGATCGCGCTCGGAAACATCGCCGGAATGGCCGTCTGGACGGGCAACCCGGCGTTCAACGCGCTCGTCGAATCCGCCGCTCGCGAGCGTATTCCCGTAATCCTCCCCCACTTCCCCGTCGCCGAGGGGGCGATCCCGGGAGCTTCGGGAGTCGTCGCGTGCGATCCCGCGCTCTACGCCCAAGAGGCCGCGATCAAACTCGGCGAACGTATCCACGGCGCAGGGACCGTCGCGATCACCCAGGGGTCGTTCAACACAACCGAAAATCAAGTGGCCGAAACATTCACTCGTGTCTTGAAACAACGCTTTCCACGAGTCGACGTCGCTCCGCCGATCGAAGAAGGCTTCGATCCCCCCGCCGCGGTCGCCAAAATCGCGGCGCTCGTCCGCTCCGATCCCGACCTCGTCGCCGGCTTCTCAACCACCGGAGGAGGCGCGCTCGCGTGGTCCGAGGCGCGCTCCGATTCGGGACGCGATCTCGTCATCATCGCCATGGATTACACCCGCTTCAATCTCGACCTTGTCAAACACGGCGATGTTTACGCGATCATCGGTCAACCCCTCTGGGAAGAAAGCCGAGCCGCCGCCTTCCTCCTCGATCGGTTAATCCGGGGCGAAACAATCCCATGGTGGACAAAAGCCCCCGCTCCGTTCATCACCAAATACGATCTCGCTCCCCACTACGCCCGACTCGAAAAAGTCGAGGCGGCAATTCATATCAATATAAAAAAGTAATACAAGATTTAATATGCAAAATGAATTCGCGATCGAGTTAATCGATATCGACAAGCGTTTCGGCGCGGCGCGGGCGCTCGACGCCGCGACGCTGCGCGTTCGCCGCGGTTCGGTCCACGCGCTGATCGGCGGCAACGGAGCGGGAAAATCGACGCTGTTAAAAATTCTCGACGGCGTTTATCCCGCGGGAACTTACGAAGGGACGATCAAGATCGACGGAAAAACCGTGACGATCCGCTCGCCGCGCGACGCTCGCCGGCTTGGAATCGGCTATGTGCCCCAAGAAATCTCGATCGTCGAACCCCTCTCGGTCGCCGAAAACGTCTTCCTGGGAAATGTCGGCAAACGCCGATCGCCGTTCGTAAGCCCGCGCGATCTCTTCCGCCGCGCCCGCGATCTCCTCGACCAACTCGCGATCGACCTCGACCCCAAAGCGCCCGCCGCGATCCTCTCCGGAAGTGAACGACAATTGCTTATGATCGCACGTGCGCTCGCCTTGAATCCCTCCCTCCTCGTCCTCGACGAGGCGACCGCGCGTCTCACCGAGCCCGAGGCCGAAAACCTCGCCCGCTCGATCCGGTTTTGGCGCGATCGCGGCCTCGCGTGCGTCTTCGTCACGCATCGGCTCCGCGAGGTCGAATCGCTCGCCGATCGCGTCTCCATCCTCCGCGACGGAGCGATCGTCGCCGAATTCGAACGCGGTTATTTTTCATATGATAGTATATCTGATGCGATGATCGGCGGCGGACGTCGATCGATTCGCCAAGCCGACCCTCCTCGTCTCGGCGCCGAATCGATCCGCGTCGATCGACTCACGATTCCTCACCCCCGACGCTCGCGAAGAACCATCGTCGAAAACATTGATTTTCACGCTCGAGAAGGCGAAATCCTCGGCGTCGCCGGGCTCGTCGGTGCGGGACGATCCGCCCTCCTCTCG
>JAKBCQ010000809.1 GCA_021807585.1 Planctomycetota bacterium
GCTACGCGGCGTGATCGTGAACGCGGCGCGGATGGCTTCGCGCATCAATCCCACCAAGGCCAAGATCCGAGCCGATTTGGCGATCGCGAGCGCCGAACTGGGCGAATATTCGGGAGCAGTCAAAGAAGCGCGGGAAGCGCTCCGACTCGACGAAACAACGCCTCACGTCGATCGTAAACTTCCACGAGAAGTTCGAGAATCGCTCCTCTCGATGATTCCCGAATGGGAGAAGAAAGCCCGGGAGTACGAACGCGTTGAAACCGGATCGCAAACGAAAAGCGCCCAACGCCGGCCGCCGGCCGCGCCCGATCGCACGTCGGAGGGACGCCCTAAATGAATAGATGTTCATGAAATCGAACGAGTAATTGAAGACGAAATAAGCGGATCGACTTGATTGAGTTGATAAAATCGACCGCGCCGGTCGCGAAGGACCAAGCGCGATCGATTTGTTTTATGAATAATGGTGCAACTTTTCGGCAATCGACCTCGGTTCGTTAAACCGAGGATTGACGAACGCGGGTTGATTTCTGAAAGCTTCGCCCCGCGGACCAACCGACCAATCCGATCAGTAGAAGAGCGATCGAGGCCGGCTCGGGAATCCGCATTCCATGACTCAACTGCGCCAGGGAATCGGAGCCGTCCCACGCCGAGGCGAGCGAAGCCGAATCGGTCGGGACCGAGGCGGCGATCGACGAGAAGCCCGACGAAGGCGCATTGGCCAAAATCATCGAATCGTGTTGCAAGCGCGCCGTGGTTTTCTGATCGAAAAGATCATTCGGCTTGATGAAGGGCCTGCCGATCGTCGACTTGGAATCGCGTGAGTCGTCGAGGATCTCGTCAAGCCGACCGCGAACGCCGAGGAGAACGGGGAATGTTGGATCTTCCGAAGGCGAAACGACGCCGATTTCGAGAGAAACCCGCGCCGAACGCTCCCAAGGAGAGGGGGAATCCAGGGTAGAAATCGCCTCGCCTCGCGACTTCGCCCCGATGAGGCCGAAGACGAGCGAAACGGAACACAAGCATGTCATTTTGCTGAGCATCATTAAATCCTCCCGGTCGGCGCCCCACCGAGTTAGGGCTTGCCGGGAAATCCGGCGCGCGAGTGGCCGCCGGATAATTCCTTGATGCTCCGGACACCGCTTCCTGCTTGCTCCACTCCCCGACCGAGTATTGATTGTGACCCGTGAAAGGCGAGAGAGCAAGTATTTTCCGGCGAAAGTTTGATGAAAAACAAAAGTACCACAATTGGATCGATAACCGAATGGATGTCGAAAAGGGCGAATAACCGCGGCCAGATGCGCAAAAAAATCGCCGAAGCTTTCGCCCCGGCGATGTCGTTTTTGAGAAACATCCGATTGCGAGATATTTCTCGAACGTCATTTTATGAAATGCTTAAATCAGGGTTTGGGCACGGACGGCGCGGGAGTCGCCTCGAACGCCTTACCGGGATCGGCGGGCTTGGGAACCGCCGGAGCGGTTTCCTCGGGCGTCGCGGCGGGCGGAGGAGTCGTCGTCGCGGGCGCCGGGGGAGTCGTGGGAGCAGCGGGAGTCGTTCCCTCGGCGGCAGGCGCCGGCGGAGGCGTCGACGCGGCGGGCGCCGCGGGCGCGGGTACCGCAGCCTCGGTCGCGGGAGTCGCATTCATCTGTTCAGGTGTCGGCGACATCACCGCGGGCGCCGGAACGATCGGACCAACCACGTTCGGTTCGCCGAACATCACCGGAGTATAGCTGCCGTAAATCGGCGGATTCATCCCATATGCGCCGCCGTAGCAACCGCCGTAGCAACCGCCACCGTAGGTCGTTCCACAGCAGCTCGACATCACCGGCGCCGGATTGCAAACCGAGCACCGATTCCGCTTAAAGCAACCGAACAACCCGCCATGATGATGGCGGCGGGAGCTGTAGCAAGACGACGAGCAGCCGCCGTAGCAAGACGAGTAGCCGCTCGAATAGCACGCCGAGTAGCCCGCTCCGTAGCACGACGAATAAGCGGGCCCGTAGCCCGGCAACATCATCGGGGCGCCGGCGGGCGCGGTCAACTCGGTCGCCATGTAAGTTTGGCCCGACGAGTAATAACCGCCGCCGTAACACGACGAATAGCATCCTTGCCCGGAAGAAATGTATGTTCCTGTGCTGCAGCCTCCGTAGCTGCTCGAATAGCACGCGGACACATATCCCGTGCCGCAGCATTTGGTGTGATGACAACCCAGTCCCGAAAGGGCCATCAACATCACGATCGTTCCTTGCATGTCAATACCTCCAAGATGCGATTCGCGTTAATCAACCGAAACTCTCACCCCGACGCCTCGCTCGCTCGAATCGATGCGATGCCACCGCCTCGCGACCCGCGGCGCCAAACCTCTCACGCTCATGATGCGATTCACCGGTTTACGATATGTAATCCGTGCGAGCCGCAAATTCCACTCAGATACCGCAAATTCTACCACATGACTCAAGCGAATGACAACCGAATTGATAAAATGGCGAAAATAGAGGGAATCCGCAGAATTATCGGCTGTACCTTCCGCAGTCCTTTGGCCGAGCTTCCATGCTAATCCCGATCGATTCTTCACGTCTTCCACAAGCCCTGATACACCGCGATCGAACGCGACGACCGAGGCCCCGAATCGCTTCGAACACAGATTGACCGTCGGGAGCGGCGCGATCGATCGGCTTACCGATGCGATCGACCTCCGATCGCT
>JAKBCQ010000022.1 GCA_021807585.1 Planctomycetota bacterium
TCTCGAGGGGGTGTTGACGATCATCCAGGACGCCGACCTCGAGGTCGACCCCCGCGAATATCCCGCGCTGATCGCGCCGATCGTCGCGGGGAGGGCGCAAGTTGTTTACGGATCGAGATATCTTAACACTAGCATGCGTTATGGGTATTCGCCGCACCGTATCGGGGTAATGCTCTTGAACGCGCTCGTGTTCGCGCTTTACGGTCGAAGGATCAGCGACGAGGCGACGTGTTACAAGGCGGCGCCGACCGAGCTGTTGCGAAGGCTCGACCTGAGGTGTCGAGGGTTCGAGTTTTGTCCGGAGACGACCGCGAAATTGTGTCGGATGGGGATGGATATTCATGAAATACCAATTCGATACAACCCGAGAACGGTCGCCGAGGGGAAAAAGTTGCGGTTAAGCGACGGTGCGCGGGCGATCTGGACCTTGATTTATTGGCGGTTCGCGCCGTTTCAACCAGGAAGTGACATGATAAATCCAGATACTTGTGGATCATCTGAAGCGAACAAATCGACCGCGACCGACGCCGGCGGCGATAAGACTTCGGCGCGATCGGACGAATCGAATTCGCTTCCGGACGCCGTCGCGGAGCGTACGGTTCCGGTATCGGACGCGGCGAAACCGCTTCTGGAACCTTCCGAAGCGATCGCCGACGATCGTTCGGCCGAACCCGAATCGATCGGTCGGTTCGCGCTCACAAAGTTTCGGGTGCGGTGCGCGGTCGCTTCGCTGATGTCGATTCACGCGATATTATTATTGATTGGTTTGTGGATGAATTCGGTCGTGATCGACGAGGTTGCGCACGTCCCTTCGGGGTTTGCGCACTGGCGGACGGGGAGTTTCGCTCCCGATCGCGTCAATCCTCCGCTGGCGCGGTTGATCGCGGTTTTGCCCGCGTTTTTGGCTCGACCGATCTGCGACGAATCGAAGCTCAACGAGGAATCGTGGGCCCGGTCCGAATGGCAAATCGGTCCCGAATTCATCAAGGCGAACGGGCCGAGGACGTTCCTGATTTTTCGGTTGTCAAGACTGACGGGGATTCTTTGGTCGCTATTGGGGGGCTGGATCGTCTTCCGCTGGGCGCGCGAGCTTTACGGACCAGCCGCGGGGCTTTTATCGCTCACCCTCTGGTGTTTCGAGCCGACGATCCTCGCGTTCGCCCCCGTCGTCACCCCCGACCTGCCGACCTCGACAATCGCAGTTGTTTCAACATATCTATTCTCAAAATATTTAAAAGAGCCTGCGTGGGATCGCGCGTATTTCGCCGGGATCGTGCTCGGGCTTGCGCAATTGACGAAGTACACGCTGCTCGTTTTTTATCTGGTTTGGCCGCTGTTGTGGGTCGTCTCGGCGATCGATCGCGCGAGGAAGGGGAGGAGGATCGCTTTCAAGACCGAGATCGCGCAGGGGATTATTATCGTCGCGACGAGCGTGTTGATCGTCAATCTGGGATACCTGCTTCAAGGCACGTTTCAACAGCTTAAAGATTATCAATTTGTGAGCCGGGTTTTGGCGGGTCCTTCTCCCTACAACACGAGAAGGTTGGGAGACGGGCTGACTTCGAACCGCTTCAAGGAAAGTTTGCCGGGAAAGCTTCCCGTGCCGCTTCCGGCGGATTACGTGGGAGGGATCGACCTGCAACGGCTCGACTTCGAGAAATATTTTCCGTCGTATCTCGACGGGAAATGGCGGATCAGGGGGTGGTGGTATTTTTATTTATACGCATTGTGGATTAAGATTCCGTCGGGGATACAGGCGTTGGTTTTATGGGGTTTGATCGCACTGGTTTTGGACGCCCGCCGCGGTCGGTTTCGGCTCGACGACGCGGTTTTGGCGATCTCGGGGGGGTCGCTTTTGGCGTTCGTGAGTTCTCAAACGGGGTTTAGCCATCATATGCGTTATGTGATGCCGATGTTTCCGTTCGCACTCGTGATCGCGGGACGCCCCGCGGTCGGGCTTTTCTCCAAATCGTTTGGAAAGATCGCTGCGATCGCGATCACGGCTTTAACGGGGTGGTCGGTGATCGCGAGTTTGGCGATAACCCCGCACTGGATGTCGTATTTCAACGAGGCCGGCGGCGGACCGCTCAACGGGCACAAGCATTTGCTGATGAGTAATATCGATTGGGGACAGGATTTGTTGTATTTAAAAGCATGGTATGATAAGCATCCCGAAGCACGACCGTTGAAATTCGCATATAACGGCAACGTTGATCCTCGGTTCGCGGGGATCGAGTTCGGCGTTCCGGCGCCGAATCCGAACGGGCTGTTCATTGACGACCGCGCGTATCGCGGGAAATTCGGGCCTTTTCCTGGTGATTACGCGATCAGCGTATCGTATTTGCACGGGGGGTTCGGCGCGATCCCGAACGGCAAGGGGGGCTGGAAGATGTTGATGGACGATCACGAGTTCGATTATTTCAACCGGTTTCGACCGATCGGACGCGCCGGCTATTCGATTTATCTGTATCACATTACCAAAGAACAGGCCGAGCTTGCGCGGCGCGAACTCGGCTTGCCGCCGCTTGCGGAATCGGCCGATACGACGAACGACGATTCAAGGTGAACGACGCGGCGGCGACGACGCGGGTCTCTCTCCACTTGCATAAAATGTTAAAATACTATTTTATTAACATATAATCAATAGAATCGCTCCGCGGCGGACGAGGGTTTCCGCGGCGCGTTCTCACTGGGTATCACCACTGGATATGTCCGACAATTTGGTTGTTGATCATGATCGTCCCCGGGGGGATCACGTCTCCGGCGGGGACGAAGGATTTTTGGACGACCGAGCGGGGTCCGACGAGCGCTCCCGCGCCGATCGTCGAGCGGTCGATCACGGCGCCCGCGCCGATCGTCACGTTGTCGCCGATCTGAGAGACGTTTGATGCGCTCGATCTGGGGCCTCCCAAAATCACCGCCCCGGTATCGGCGATCAGGTTGTGACCGATCTTGAGCACCCCCTGAACGGGTGATTGAATCGACACGCCTCGACCCGTTCGGGGCGCCGACGCGAAGAGGATCGGCTGTCCCTGATCGGCGCGGATCGAATTGCTCGGGCCGAGTCGATAAGCGACCTGGGTCGCGTGCGCGATGAACGTCGCCTGGCCGATCACGCGGGCGCGGAAGCTCGAGACGACCCCCGGTTGGAGCCCGAGGAACGACGAGAGGAACATCGGGCTCTTGGCTCCGGGCTCGAATTTGGCGCCGGGTTCGGGGCTCGAGCCCGAGACCGCGGGGAGATAACCGTTATTCACATAAGAAATTGTTGGCGAAAACGCCGGGCTCGCTCCCGTCGCGGGATTCCCCTCATAAAGGCCGGCGTATCCCGCGGCGAGCTGGATGTCGTCGGAGATTTGGGTTTGAAGATTGCTGATTTCGGTACTTGTTACGGCTCTAACGAAGCCGAGTTTGGGGTTCGAGGCTTCGGCGTTTGTCGTCACGTTCGCCCCGGGCAAAACGTACATCCCCGAGGGGACGGTCACTCCGGGTCCGACGCGAGCCAGGGGACCGACGAACGCTCCGGGTGCGATCGTCGCGGCGTCGATCAGCGCGTTCGCTCCGATCGATACGGGCGCACTGTTTTGTTGATATGATCCGATCGTGCTCGGTCCCTCGATCGTCGCTCCCGGTCCGACGACGGTCGAATTGCCGATGAAGACGATCGTCGGGATCTTCTCGTGATTGGGATTGGCGAGAATCTTCGAGTTGTCGCCGATCGTCGACCCCGATCCCACTTTGACGTACCCGTTGCGAGCGTCGAGCGTCGCGAACGGAGCGACATAAACAAGCGGTCCAATAATTATATGACGACCATTAAAAACATGAGTGGTGACGTCGACGAAGCTCGCGGTATTGGGACCGGCGCCGAAGGGGACGACGGGGGTGTTGGGTCGAACAGGGGGAAAACCCGGCGGGTTTTGGAGGACCTGGTGGAAGAAGCTTATCGAGGTGAAGCCCGCGGGGAGCCCTGGACCGGGGTGATACGCGACTCCCGAGAGCGCGATCCGCGGTTCGAGGGGATCGCACGCGGGACGAAAGCTCTGACGCGGTTGAGATTTCCATCCTGGTTTCATAACGATCTTCCAACGAATCCGCGTTGGTATTGGGCGAACATGAGAGGATGTCGATCGCGCGGTCGGCGATCGGGATCGACGTTCGGCTTATCGACATAACGGATCGTGGACCTTGAGGCGACACGGGGCGACGACGATCGGATTGGAGCGGCGACGACGATCGGATTGGAGCGGCGACGACGATCGGATTGGCGGTAAAAGGAAGCTGCGCGGGTGTTCGCCTTGAGGTGGCGAACGCGCTGCGATCGGCGTCTGATCGAGCGGAGTCGACGGAGCGGGTCGGGTTCAAGGTTGGGTTTTGATCCGTTTCGATATTTTTGCGAACGGAATGTTGACACCCTCGCGGCGACTCGGTATCGTCTTATTTTCCCCCCGAGGTTGGGGATTGAGCTGAACCATCGAAAGTGAACCGTAGACTGGATTCTCCAGGGAAAGTACGCGTGGCGGGCATGAGCAACGAGCGGATTCGGATCCGGATGGAAGCGTATGATCACACCATCTTGGATCAATCAGCCAAGGATATCGTGGAAACCGCGGATCGAAGCGGAGCGATCGTTCACGGTCCGATTCCGTTGCCCACCCGTATCGAGCGTTACACCGTGCTGCGCAGCCCGCACATCGATAAGAAGTCGCGGGAACAGTTTGAGATCCGGACGCACAAACGGCTGATCGACATCGTTCAGCCGACGAATAAAACGATCGACGCGCTCAACAAGCTCAGTCTTCCCGCCGGGGTCGACATCAAAATCAAAGCCTCTCCGATGGGAGGCTAAGGCGGCTCGCGGCTTTTGCCGCGAACGCGTGAGGCGAAACCGTCGAATCGGTCCGTCATGCATTTGGCGGGGGATTGGGCGAAGTCGCCTGTGGAAATCCAACCGGGTCGAAGACCCAACGTTCGCGAATCATCCGCGCGAACGCGCCGGTGGAGTACCGGCGACATCGCTCCGACCGTATCGGTTCCGCGAGGGATCGGTTTGTCGGGTTGTCGAGCCGCGCCGGGGATGATTCGGCGGGAGATCGTCGCTCTTTGGCGTCGTTGATTCCAAAGAGAGAGACGATCGAACCTTGACGCGGGTTCGCCCTCGTCAAGTTCGATCGTAGGAGTGATGAGACGAAAGTGTTTTCGGGTCCGATTTGGTGGTTGATCGGGTCTATCCGTTACGGCCGTGTGCGGGGGTCAAGGTGATGCGTGTGGGATTGCTCGGTCGCAAAGTCGGTATGACACAGATTTACGAGCCGGACGGTACCGCCGTGCCGATCACCGTGTTGGAATGCGGTCCATGCACCGTGCTCCAAATTCGCACCGCCGAGCGCGACGGTTATCACGCGCTTCAGCTCGGGTTCGACGATAAGAAGCGGAAGAGCGCGTCGAAGGCCGAACGAGGTCATTGCAAGAAGGTCGACGCCGAGCCGAAGCGATTCGTCCGCGAATTCCGTCAGGAAGCGCCCGCGGCTGATATCAAAGAAGGCCAAACGCTCACGGTCGACGTGTTCAACGGGATTGCAGGGGTCGACGTGACCGGGACGAGCAAGGGGCGCGGCTTCACGGGAGCGATGAAGCGACACGGATTCAAAGGTTTACGAGCGACGCACGGCGTCAAGCGGATGCACAGGCATCCGGGTTCGTCGGGTCCGAGCGCCGATCCGTCGCGAACCCGCAAGGGGATTCGCAAGCCGGGCCATCACGGCGCGGCGCGGATCACGGTGCGGAACCTCAAAGTCGTGCGGGTCGACGCCGATAAGAACCTGCTCCTCGTACGGGGCGCGGTTCCGGGCGCCGACGGCGGTTATCTGATCATCAGCCAAACGAACGTCGTCGGCTGAACATACAATTACGCATCATTGATCAGAATTTGAACGAGTTGCGGATTCCCAAAATATGACGGCCGATGATTGATATCGGTCGTGTGGAAATCACGAAAAGCGAGCGAACGATGTTGACCATACCCGTATACAATCCCGCCGGCGAGAAGACGGGGGAGGTGGCGATCGACCCCGCCGATTATGGCGGCGAGGTCAACAAGCAGCTTCTCCACGACGTCGTGCTGATGCACCTTGCGGCGCGGCGCGTCGGCACGGTGAACACCAGGGGCCGAGCCGACGTCGCGGGATCGGGCAAGAAGCTTTTCCGTCAAAAGGGGACGGGCAACGCTCGAGCCGGATCGAAGCGGACGAACAAGCGACGAGGCGGCGGCGTCGCGTTTGCGCGGCGGAACCGCGATTACCGCTATTCGATGCCCAAAAAGGCGGTCCGAAGCGCGATTCGGATGGCGCTTTTGTCAAAATTCCAGGACGGTCAGGCGCTCGTACTTGAAGGGTTGGAGATTCACGACGTTCCCAAGACGAAGCTCGTCGCGCGGGCGCTCAAGAATTTGCCGAGGACCGATCTCGATCCGACCGAAACCGCATCGAAGCCCGATGAATCGAAAGCCGACGCGCGGCTTCGAACGCTCGCGGGTCGCCGCGTGCTGATCGGCCTCGCGGGTCAAAACCCGGTCTGGTATCGGAGCGCCCGCAACATCGAAGGCGTGAAAATCGCACCTGTTCATGAATTCAATACGTATGATATTCTCAAGCAAAGGTATTTAGTTTTGACGCGCGAGGCGCTCGACGCCTTGAACGCCAAAACCAAAGCCGATTCGGCGGGACACGACGGTTCGCAAGCCGGCGGAGAGGAGAACTAATCGATGGTTACGTTGCGACATCCTCCCCAGGGCGTTCGTTCGGGCCCGGTGCTCGAGCCGTATCAGGTGATTTTGCGACCGCTGATCACCGAGAAGGCGACGCACATCTCGGAACGGCACAACGCCTACACGTTCGAGGTCAATCCGCTGGCGACCAAAACGGAGATCAAGAACGCGGTGGAAACGCTGTTCAACGTCGTCGTCGCCGACGTCCGGACGCAAAATCGACGCGGCAAACCGCGACGATACCGGCTCAAGATGGGTCGGATGCGGAACTGGAAAAAGGCGGTCGTCAAGCTCGACTCGGAACACCGAATTGATTTCTATTGATTCTGTTTATATGAGCGACGCTCGGTCGGCGCTCGGATTAGGGTGAAGCGATGGGAATTCGATACTACAAACCGACAAGCCCGGGACGACGGTTCGCGTCGGTCAGCGATTTTTCCGAGCTGACGGACAAGAACAAGAAGCCCGAGAAGCGTTTGACCGAGCCCCTTCAGAAGAAGGGGGGACGGAATCATCACGGCTTCATCACGGCGCGTCATCGCGGCGGCGGCCACAAGCGGATGTACCGAATCATCGACTTCCGCCGCAACGACCGCGACGGTCAGGCCGCGCTCGTCACGCACATCGAGTACGATCCCAACCGCTCGGCGCGGATCGCGTTGATTCAGTTTGAAGACGGCGCCAAACGGTACATCATCGCCCCCGAGGGATTGAAGGCGGGGATGACCGTGACGAACGGCCCCGACGCCGAGGCGAAATTGGGCAACTGCCTGCCGATGAGCAAGATCCCCGCGGGGTTGATGATTCACAACATCGAGATGCAACCCGGCGGCGGCGGCAAGCTGTGTCGCTCGGCTGGGGTATCGGCCACTTTGACGGCGCGCGAGGGAACGTGGGCTCAGGTCACGCTTCCATCGGGCGAAGTGCGGCGGATTCCGGCCGAATGTCGCGCCACGATCGGGGTCGTCGGCAATGCCGATCACATGAACATTCGTCTTGGCAAAGCGGGACGAAGTCGGTGGTTGGGACGTCGGCCGCACGTTCGAGGCGTGGCGATGAATCCCGTCGATCATCCGATGGGGGGGGGCGAGGGACGAACGTCGGGAGGCCGGCATCCGTGCTCGCCGACGGGGAAGCTCGCCAAGGGGGGCAAGACGCGGCGGCGGCGTAAGCCGTCGAATTCGGCGATCATTCGCCGACGCCGGAGCGTCCGGTACGGTCAACTGAAGATCTAACGAACGATCGAGAAAGGGACGAGGACGATAATCGATGGGACGATCGCTCAAGAAAGGACCTTACGTCGATGAACGCCTGCTCGAGAAGGTCGAGAAGGCGGAGACGTCGGGGTCGCGAGAACCGATTAAGACATGGTCGCGCGCGTGTACGATCGTGCCCGAATTCATCGGCAAACACTTCGCGATCCACAACGGTCGCAATTTCATGAAGCTGTACGTGACCGAGGACATGGTCGGTCACAAGCTCGGCGAATTCGCCCCCACGCGGACGTTCCGCGGTCACGGCGGCAAGGCGGCGAAATCATCGCCGAAGAAATGATCATTCATACGTGGAATCGTAACGTCCGGCTTTTCGTAGAGGATTGTGTTCGATGACCCCTACTTATCAAGCGTCGCATCGCTTCGCCAAAATTTCGGTCCGCAAGCTGCGGCCGATTTTGGACATGATCCGAGGCAAATACGCCGACGACGCCGTGGATATGCTTAAATATCTTCCGCATCGCGGCGCCCGGATGATCGAGCAGGTGCTCAAAAGCGCGATGGCGAACGCCGAGGACCGCGGGATGCGCGATGTCGGAGGGCTCGTGATCATCGACGCGCGAGGCGACGGCGGGCCGATGTTCAAACGGCTGATGCCGCGATCGCGCGGCATGGCGTATACGATTCGACGAAGAACGGCTCATATATCGATCGGCCTGGTCGATTTGGAAGCCGCGGCTCTCGCCGACTGAGCCGCGTCGACCGACCGACAACACCGATTACGACCGCTTACTGACCGATCCCGCGAACGGGGTCGAACCGACCGAACCGAAACAAGGACCGCGAAGTCATGGGGCAAAAAATTCGACCGACCGGTTTCCGCGTCGGAATCATGGAGGACTGGCGGAGCCGCTGGTACGCGAACAAGCACGAATTCTCGGACCTGCTCGTCGAGGATTTCAAGATCCGTCAGTTCATCAAGAAGAAATATGGATTTTCGGGGATTCCGAAGATCGAGATCGAGCGGACGCGGGACGCGGTGATGGTGCTGTTGCATACGGCGCGTCCGGGGGTGATCATCGGTCGCAAGGGCGCCGAGGTCGAGAAACTGCAGGAGGAACTGCAGAAACTGACGGGTCGACGGATCGAGATCAAGATCGTCGAGGTGACGCGTCCCGAGATCGACGCACAACTGATCAGTGAGGACATCGCCGAGCAATTGCAAAAGCGATCGAGCTTCCGCCGCACGATGAAGCGGGCGCTCGAGCAGACGATGGACGGAGGAGCTCGGGGGGTGAAGGTTCAACTGTCGGGACGACTGGGGGGGGCGGAGATGTCCCGAACCGAGTCCGCGGCGTTGGGCTCGATTCCACTTTCGACGCTCCGAGCCAAGATCGATTACGGATTCGCCGAGGCCAAGACCGCGCAGGGGCACATCGGCGTCAAGGTGTGGGTTAACCAAGGCGACTATTTGAAGATCGAGGGAGGTGCCTCCGATGCCCATGATGCCCAAGCGAGTCAAGTACCGAAAAAGCCAAAAAGGCCGCGTAAAAGGTAACGCGACCCGCGGCAATTATGTCGCGTTCGGCGAGTACGGCTTGCAAGCGACCGAGCCCGGTAAGATCAGCGCCCAGACGATCGAAGCGGGTCGAATCGTCGCGAGTCAGTCGGTTAAAGGGGGAGGGAAGGTTTATATCCGCATCTTCCCCCACAAGAGCGTCACGTCGATCCCCGCCGAAACCCGGATGGGTAAAGGCAAGGGGGAAGTCGAATTCTGGGCCGCGGTCGTGAAACCGGGGACGATTTTGTTCGAGCTCGCGGGAATGACCGAGGATCAGGCTCGCGCCACCCTCGCCCGCGTCGCTTACAAAATGCCCGTCGCGTGCCGGTTCGTCACCCGCAGGCCGACGTTGTAACAGATTTTCATCGATTTTCGTATTATTACCAAGTATATCGACAAGTGATACTTTGTTGGAATCGAACCGATCATGAGCAAGCCCGCCGTTCTGCGAGAACAAACCGACGAGCAGCTCGAGCTTTCGTTGCAAGAGATGCGGGACAACCTGTTCCGGCTTCGGCTTCAAAGCGAGACCGAGCGGCTCGAGGCGCCGAGCGAGATCATCAAGGCCAAACGCGAGATCGCGCGGATCAAAACGATCCTCCGAGCCCGCGAGCTCGAACGAGCGGCGAAAGCCGAAGCGACCGCCGCGGCGCGGGCGTGACCGGCGAACGACACCCCTTATTACCCAGCGAGAGCGAACGAGCGAAGCCCATGAATCAGCCCGACGCGACGACGCCCGACCGGTCCCGACGCAAGACCGAGATCGGCGTGGTGACCTCCGACAAAATGATGAAGACGCGGCGCGTCGAAGTCGAACGACTGACGCCCCACCCCAAGTACGGCAAGTTCATCCGCCGTCGCACCGTGCTCCACGCGCACGACGAGGAGAACACGTCGAAGACGGGGGACATGGTTGAGGTGATGGAGACGCGGCCGATGTCCAAGCTCAAGCGGTGGCGAATCATCCGCGTCGTCCGTCCAGGAGCGCGAGCGGCGCTCGTCGCCGAGGCGACGACCCCCGCGGTCGCGACCGAATGACCGATCGTCGACGCCCGCGACCTTCGCGACGCGTCGAGTACGGTGAAACCGAATCATCATTAACGGCTAGTTGTATCGAGATAGGTTCGCGTCGTCCGGGTCGACCGAACCGCTGCCAGGTGGAACCCGACGAGGATCCGCGGCGCGAGGCGACCGCGGAGGGAAGCGACCGCCATGATTCAGATGCAAACGCGACTCGACGTCGCCGACAACACCGGCGCCAAGGAAGTGATGTGCTTCAAGGTGCTGGGAGGGAGCGCATCGCGGTACAAACGACGCGCCGCGGGGCTCGGCGACGTCATCATCGCCAGCGTCAAAAAGGCGAGCTCGGGGGGAGACGTGAAGGCCGGCGACGTCGTCCGTTGCGTCGTCGTCCGCGTCCGCAACTCGACCCGCCGCGCCGACGGATCGTACGTCCGGTTCGATCGCAACGCGTGCGTCCTGATCGACAACGACAAAAACCCGCGCGGCACCCGCATCTTCGGCGCGATCGCCAAAGAATTGCGTGATCATCAATTCATGAAAATCATCAGCCTCGCGTCCGAGGTCGTCTAAGCTCGACCCGATCGCGGCGATCCGCCAAGGAGATTTTTAATGCACATACGAAAAGATGATCAAGTCGAGGTGATCACGGGGGACGACAAGGGATCGTCGTCGGATCGTCGGATCGCCAAGGTATTGCGCGTTTTGCCCGACCGCGGCAAGGTGGTGGTCGAGGGAGTGAACCGCGTTTACAAGCACATGAAGCCGAGCGCCAAGAATCAGAAGGGGGGCCGGCTTTCGAAGGAGATGCCGGTCGACGCGTCGAACGTGCTCTTATATTGCCCGAGCTGCAATCGAGGGGTACGGATCGGTCATCGCTACACCGCGACGGGTCAGAAGGAGCGCTATTGCAAGAAATGCTCGACGGGGCTCGGCGCTCTCGGCGTCCCCAAGCCCGCTCGCGCCGCGGCGAAGCCGGGCGACGTCAAAAAGAAGGCTTAATTCGATCGACTCCGCCGTTCTCAAACGAGTGAACGGACGTAACTTTCACTAGGTTGTTCGCATGGCACGCTTGCTCGATCAGTATCATGAAACGGTATCCGCGGCGATGGCCCAGAAGTTCGGCCTGACGAACAAGATGGCGATCCCGCGGATCGACAAGATCGTCGTCAACATGGGAGTCGGGCGGGCGACGCAGGACAAAGCGGTGCTCGATTCGGCGGTCGACAGTCTCGCCAAGATCACGGGTCAGAAACCGCTCGTCACCAAGGCGCGGATGTCGGTCGCGAGCTTCAGGCTCCGCGAGGGGAAC
>JAKBCQ010000810.1 GCA_021807585.1 Planctomycetota bacterium
GATCCCAATCCGTCAGGCGATCGCGTACGACGCGGAAGTGCATCAATCGCTTGCCGACCTCCATCGCCTTCCGTTCGAGCGTCGAAAAATTCGCTCCCTCGCCCCCCATGCTCGACGCGTCTCGGCGTTGTCGACCTCCCAGATCCGCCATCCAGGCCGCGAAATCGACCTCCTCGCCGCCGACTTTGATCTTCGACGACTCGATCGTCCGCGGCGAAACCCACGCGCTCGCGGGGCTAAGCCGATCCGACCAATCGGCGAGCAACCCCTTCAATTCCACCGAGATCGAACCGCCGAGCGCCGCTTTTCCCAAAACACGATCGTCCCATTTCTCGGTCTTAAGCAGCGATTCAATCGCGGCGCGATCCGCCGCGCCGGCGTCTTTCGCACCCGCTCGCCTCTCAAGCGTCGACCGCATCGCCGCGACGCTCTTCGCCAAAATCGCCTCGCGAAGCGGAAGATAATCGACATATATAAAATCTTGATCGTTCCAGAACTCGGGTCGGACCGACCAATCGAACAAGGCCGCGACCGGCGCCCATGTCGCGACGACCTTGCCGTGCTCTTTGAGCTTGATCGTCTCGCGACTGTAAACGAGCTTGACGACCTCGCGCGCGACCGTATCAAACGGCTTGACGCGCCCCATGTGCATCACCGGCGCCGAACCGAGCGATCGATACGCTTTCCCCTCGCCGTAACGAACCGCGGCCGGTTCGGAGGGCGCCGCCGCCGCGGCGATCGTGCAAAATCCCGCCGCCGCCAGGCCGATCACCATTAACCAAAGCCGGTTCATATCATTCCCCCTCTTGCGGAAATCCGCGCGATTCCGCCGTCGCGTCGCGATACCGAGTAATAACATGTTTTCATGATCGATTCTTCTCATAATTCGAGCCGCCTTGACCGATCGGGGTCGCGGTCACGCGCGACCGCGGCGCGGCGAACCGCCGGCGTTTGTTTTCAACTCCAGCCGTTTCAATTTGGCCTCGAGCTTCTCCCGCTCGCGCTTGCCGCCGTCGGTGAAGATCCCCGCCCTCATGTAAAACTGGACGAACGCGCCGCAAGCCACCATCACGCATCCCAGATACTTGAACACGCGTCCCGGATCGTAGCCGACCTGAAACACCGACTTGAACTCCCCCGTCTTCTCGTCGGTTCGAGGATCACGAACCTCTTGATAATTGGATTGATAAAACGTCCAGCCCCGATTCACCATCGGTTGATTCATCGAGATCGTGATCGGTTTCTCGTTCATTTTTTCACGTTTGTCGGTCAGCAGTACGTCGCTCACAAAACTCGAAGCCTGCCGCGTGCCGGGATCGAAACCGACTTCAAAATTGACGAGCTTAAGCTCAAAATCGAGATCGTGGCGATCAAAATCGTACGCAACCTCGTAAGGCTTATCGCCCACGCGAACCGTCTTGAACACGGGCTCGATATCGCCGTTGCGCCGCAGCCAAAACTCCTTTTTATCATGGCCGACCGTCATCTCGACGAGCGCCGCGGGAATCCCGTTCCCCTTCTGACCCTTGGGCAAATCGAGCGGCTCGTAGATCAACTCTTCCTTCCCTTCGGGAAGGTATTTGTCGACGCGCAACACTCCCGACATCGGCGATTTATCCCCCCCCAATACCCGCGCCTCCTCCCCCAATTTCAACTCGCTCAACCCCTTGATTCCTGACCGCGTGAACACACGATAATATAACTTGCCTTTAGGGGTTCCGATCACCTCGACGAAGCCGAGCCGGCGGGTTCGCGCGGCGTCGATCGGCGATCGGTGAAACGTCACCCGCGCCAGGGGTTCGACGCTCGTTCCATCGCGGCCGGGGATCACGTTGGGAACCATCGGCAGCATCAACCAGCCGTAGTGGACGATCTCGGGACCGTCGCCGCGGCGAATCTTAACGATCACCAGCTCGAGATCGCGTTCCCCCGTCACCTCCATCAAATTCTCACGCGAGCCCCCGGGAAGCGAATCCGACGGGAACGTTTCGGGAACGACCGAGACGACCGTCAGGTCGCTGTCGGGAAGCCGCTTCGGCGCCGCGAACGCGGGATCGCCCACCCGCCAATCGAAAACCCGCGGCTTGCCGCTCGAATCGCGATACGCGATCCTGGCCGTCCCCTCGGGACCGGGATTCTCGATCGGCGAGAGAAAATCGGCGACCTTCTCGTCCGAATCGACATATTGAAACGCGAACATCGCCATTCCGACGTTCTTGCTGGCGCGATAAAAACGCCGATCGGCGACGACCCAAGAGTCGGCGGCGTCTTCAAGCGCGTCCATCGCGGTGATCCCCCCCGGCGGCTTGATCATCAGGCTCGCCTTGATCATCGCCGCCCCTCCCTCGACCGCCGTGTGCTTAAACCGAGGCGCCGACGCGGGATAATGCGCCTTCACCGCAAATCGAAACGGCGCTTTGGGAGGCGTGAGTACGTCGACCTTGGGATCAAAATTATCAAACAATCCAAATGTTAATGTATTAGCAATGCCTTTGAAGAAACCGCGCGGGCGGTGTCGACCGGGAAACCAGTTGAACGTCGTCGGTCGAAACGGCAACGAATATTCCGATTCGGCCTCCCCCGTTTCGGCGTTGAGCGGCCTCACCCTGATCGTCGGGTAATCGATCCGAGCGAGCGTCGACGTCTTTTCCCCCTCAAGCAGCGCCACCTGCCCCTCGTCGGCGCGCATCAGGGTGATGAA
>JAKBCQ010000811.1 GCA_021807585.1 Planctomycetota bacterium
ATGAAAAGGGCTGATGATCGTTTCGATGATCCAGCCCGACGCCGCTGGATCGAGCTCGGTCGATCGATCCGCGTCTTCGAGCCGATCCGACGATCGCGCTCCGCCGGCCTCCCGCATAGAGGATCCCTCGTCGACGCCCGGTGGGTCGATTCGCGCTCGGCGACGGACCGCGCGGCGCGCGGACGACGTCGTGACGACGCGGATAATCGGGCGAAGTTATTCTATATCATGCGACGCGCGTCGACGAAGGATTTTTTTTTGGGAAACCGACCGCGGTTTAGACGGTCGGGTTCGGTTTCACTCCCCGTTTCCGCCAGAGCCCGAGCCCGGCGAACGCCATGGCGAAAAACGCCAGGGTGGACGGTTCGGGAACGGGGGTCGCGCCGAAATCGGCCTGGAACGACGTCATTCCTCCCCCCGACGAGGCGGGAACGAGCGCCAGGCTGAAAGGAACATTGAGATCGCCGAGCGGTGTGACGAGGCTCAAATTCGGGGTCATGGGTGTTGAAAGAGTCGGCCCGGTCGGCAAGATCGACGCGACCGAGGCGATCACGGTCGATTGATTCGACCCGTTCAACGTTCCGTTGAGATAGCCGTCGATCGTGACGCTCGTCGTCATTCCCGGTGGACCGTTGGGCTCGGTGAGCGCGAGAGTCACCTGAAACGGCGTGTTGTTGTAAGAGACCGAGACCGTGGAGGGGAGGGGAGCGACCTGGAATTCACCGAGTCCGAACGCCGTCGGCGCCGTGAGAATCCCTCCAGTCATCCCTTGAAAGGAGACGGGACCCGTCATAACTCCGGGATTCGTCGCGGGATTCGCGCCGATCCAGCCGGTTGATGTGAAATCGATTGTCGTGGAAGCGTTTATCGGAGCGGCCGCGGCGGGGCGTTCGATCCCGAGCGACAAGACGCACAGGACCGCCAGGCCGACGGCGCCGATCGATCGCGAAACGGAGTGAAGCATCAATGATGTTTTCATGGCTCTCTTGTTGAAAAACGTGGTGTATCACCGGAATCGATCAACTCTTCGATGTTGGTCGGGGGTGAATACGGAACAGGGTCAAGGGGAACGACGAGATCGGTCGGCGAGGTTTTGGCGACCCGCCGACCGATCCAAGCGCGATTTCAACCCGGTTAAAACCTTGGTTTCATCGCCTGCAAGCGAAAGCGTTGATCTCAGCCCTCCTCTTGTCCGGCGCGGCGGAGACGACGCTTGAAGCCGAAACCGCTGATCGCGAGCACGAAGACCGCGATTGAGGTCGGCTCGGGAACGGGAACGCCGCTGAGGCTTCCCGAGACGACGATCTGCGCCTGAGCCGTCGTCAACCCGCCGTTGGTCGTCGAGGGGACCAAAGCGAGCGATTGGCCCAAAACGTTGATCGAGTTGTTCAGGCCGTCGGTCTGGAACGTGATCGGCGACGAAGGACTGAACGTCGCGAGCACGCTCGACTGACTTCCCCCCGTGATCGTGCCGTTCAGGTATCCGTTGAGAACGACCTGATCGGGCGTTCCGGTAATCGACGTGCCGTTGATGGCGTTCGTCAGATACGTGATTTGGAACGGCGTATTAGTATATGTTGTGCTTACGCCGGACGGCAGCGGAGCGACCTGGAACGAACCCAGGCTGAATGCCGAAGGCGCGGCGAACGCTCCTTTGGCGACGCTGTCGAAGCTGATTACGCTGGGACCGTTGACCCCGACGGTGGGATCGACCGTACCCGTCGTGCTGTAATTGATCAAACTGTTCAAGGAGTCGGCCTTGGAAGTGGACGCGGCGGCCAAGACGGCCCCGGCGAAAACCGCCAAAGCGATGACCGATGCCCTCGGCCCGGTCCAACCACGTGTCATTTGCATCATAATCTCCTGATCTTCTCGGCGAGGCTCAAGCTCACGAAACCCCGGGAACGTTGGGACCGGTCGGCCCGACACGCGCTTCGGAAAATCCCGCGGGATTCACCGACCGATTCGGGCGAACCGACGAAAGCGACCACCGCGGCTTACCTCGCCGATTCGATCGCTCTCGCGACCGATTGACAAAGCTCGCCAAGGTCCACCAAGGTTGTGTCTCAGGAGGCGCGGACCGCGGAATAAACGACAGATCGACCCATGCGATGTAACCGCCGGGTCTTCCGCGAATCATGCTCAAAGAAGAGGGCCGATCGATTCTCGAACCAGACGCCCGCCGTCCCAATCGGGACGAAAGCCGGTTCGGAAACGGTTAAGTCGAGGTGTGTTCGCTGAGATGAGACATACATGACTTAGGCCTCCTTGCCTGAACATGATCCGAATTCCTCGCGGTCGATTCGTTGCGCGAATCAATCGCGTGAATTCAAACCGTCGGGAGAATAATCCCGGCCGCTCGCGGTGTAAACCTCAAAATTGGTCCCGAAGCCAAATTTTTTTAAGAATTCGCTCGCGACGGTCGATAATGGTTCGCCTTGAACCGCTCAAGGCTTCTCGAAACACCCCGAATCGGACGGCGGTAACCGCGCGTTCTCAGTCGTCCCAACCCGCTCTAAAGCCCCATTGTGATTGCTCTAAAACCAAATCCTGAAAGCACTTAATACGTACAGAAGCGAGCGGACCCAAGCCGTCGACCCGCGCCGAGGGATCGATTAAGACGGACAACATGCTGGTCGAGTCGACGTCGACGGCGAGCCCCCGCACTCGCGACCGTGATCGAGGGCGCCGCTCACAACA
>JAKBCQ010000812.1 GCA_021807585.1 Planctomycetota bacterium
TACCGCAAGATCATTGTCAACACGACCTAGATTATCCTGGTCGAATCCTTAATCCCCTAGCATATTCATCGATTATATTTTATACTAAATCAGACTCTCATATCCTACACCAAAAACACACGATTTGTCGGATTAACCGGTATGAAATTGTCGGTTAACCTCCGATCGGTTCGGGACTTATGACTCGTCAATGCGTGCGAAGCGAATCGTCGCATGCCGAGGATCAAACCGCAGCGAAATACGGTTCAGGCAATACGACGGCTTTCAAAAAGTCAGGGAGACTGGTTTCGATCAGGGTTTCCGGCGTCGTCAACCCGGATTCAGACTGAAGGACTGAGAGATCAAAGCCCGGCGCGAAATCATGTGAAATAATGTACATGCAAGACAACAATCGTATATCATCGGTCGGACCAGGCGTGATTCATCCATGCTTTAGGCGTAAGCGCTCTGACAAACTGTTAAAAGTTATTATCGGTTTTACGAAAAAATTCTATATCCGATATTAATATAATAATTATTAATGAAACGCCATGTTTCAGATGTCGACATTCACCTCACCGCGTGTTGCAGCGTCTCGAAAAGCGAATGCGTGCGGACGATCGCACGCTCCTCGGGAAACGTGTGAAACGTATGCACCAAAAACCCGTTCGATCGCGATTCAACCCGCGCCGCGCTGATCGGCGCGGGCGCAAGCCGATTCGTCTGACGAAATTGATGAAACAACCGATCCCTCGAAGGATCAAGCACTAGCTCGTCGCACAACCGCGCGAAAATCTCCGCCGGAACCCGCTCAACTTCAAAACACGTTTGATATTCGCAATAATTTGCTTGTTGAATCGTTGTCGATCGTTCGTGCCTTACCGCGGAGTGAAAGAGCAAGCCGGGTTCGGGAAGCGTCGTCTCGGCGCCGATCAAAACCTCGGTCATCCGAACTTTGCCCGACTTCCAATGCAGAACGTGCCCCCCCTCGACGATCCGCACGTCGGCCTCCCAATCGCCCAACGCGAACCGCTTGTGCGCACGCCCGATAAACCAATCGGGGTGAATCGTTCGACCAAAAACCTGAAACGTCAGATCCGCCACCCGCGACCGCCCAAAACTCACCCCCATGACGCACCCCTCGGTCCCTCGACCCGCGCTCGACCCCAAGGATTTCCAGCTCGCTCCCCCTCCGCTTCCATTATAGATCGCAACTCCCCGGCGGGAAACTCGACCGCGCTTGGATTCATCAATCCGTCCGCCGGACAAACCGAAATCAAGCGTCGAATCGAATGAATCACTCGCTCGACAAATGTCATATATCGGCCGCGATCAACTCCCCGTCCCCGGTTTCGGCTTTCAGAATCATCGACGCGAGTCCGCAACGCCTTATTTGAGCAGGCTCCTCCGCAAAACCCCCCCGGCGCGGTCAAATTCATCCCGCCACGCGATCTCGGGCGCCCCCGTTCGCAAACAGTCACGCACCTTCTCGAGCGTATTGCGAGCCATGTGCGGACACGTGTTGCACGCGCACGTCACTCCAGGAACGGGATGATACCGATGCCGAGGTACGTCGTTCTCAAGCCGCCAAAGCATGTTCGCCTCGGTCGCAACCAAAATATCGGCCGGAATCTCGATCGATTCCACATACTTCAACATCGCCTCGGTCCCGCCCACAAAATCGGCCTGCTCGCGAATGTTCACGGGACATTCGGGATGCGCAATCGTGATCGATCCCGCAAGCCTGCGCCGCGTTCTCAGCAGCTCGGTCACGCTGAAAACCTCGTGGACGACACACGCCCCGTCCCACAAAATCATCCTCCGTCCCGTCGCCTCCTCAACATATCTCCCCAGATGGCGATCGGGTACGAAGAGAATCTCCTGATCGCTCGGCACGCGATCGCGGACGACTTCAACCGCGTTGCCCGATGTCACGATCCAGTCCGAAAGCGCCTTCACCGCGGCTGAACTATTGATGTAAGTAACCGTTTGAAACCGTCGTCCCTCGCCGCGCAACTCGGCCTGCATCCGAGCGAGTCGAGGCGCGGGACAACCGTCGGCGAGACTGCATCCCGCAAGCATGTCGGGCAACAGAACACGCTTCTCGGGGTTGAGGATCTTCGCCGTCTCAGCCATGAAATGCACGCCGCAGAAGACGATCGTCTTCGAACTCACCCCCGTCGCGGCGCGCGCCAGCTTAAGACTGTCGCCCGTGATATCGGCGATCTCCTGGATCGCTCCGTCTTGATAATAATGCGCCAGGATCGTCGCGTCCTCGCGCCTTTTGAGAGCTTCGATTTCGTCGTAAATCGCCAAGTCGACTTCGGCGTCGGCGGATAAAACAGTCAAGGGAAGGAACTCCTTGTTTTCGCGTGGCGGAGGAGTAACCCACGTCGCGAGTGGAACCGCGAGGCACGACTCGCGTTCTTCATACGATTTTAATCGACAGACGCCGCGCCGGCCAGTACCGCCAAATGAGAAATCGACCCGCGTTCCTCATCCGCCGCCGGCTTTCAAGAGCCGCCGCCATCCCCTAGAATAAACCGTCGAGCTTTGAACGATCTAAACACAAATGGATACTTGTATGTTCCAACAAAAAGGAAATCAGCGGCCCAAAGCCGAACCCCCTCGACGCCTCGTTCCAACCGCGGGAGATCTGGTGGCGGGACGCGATTTCGATTGGAACGACCGCGTCGGGATGATCCGCGCACTCAGCACT
>JAKBCQ010000813.1 GCA_021807585.1 Planctomycetota bacterium
CGAAGCCGACTCCGTCGAACGTCCGAATCACGCCGCGATCGTCGACCTCGGCGAGATCGGTGGCGTTCGACTGAAATTGAGCGAGCCGCGTGACGTCGGCGGTCGTCCCGTCCGAATAGCGAGCCGTCACCCGAACCCGCTGGACGCCGTTTCGCATCACGACACGAGTTTTTGGATAAATATCGATATTAACAAGCGTTGGAGAATCGGCGCGATCGAGCGGCGCCCCCCCGCTAATCCAGCGTGCGATCAGGCGAAATTCGGCCGAATCGACTTCGAACTTTTTACCCCCGCCGTGCGGAACCTTCGCCGTCGGCTTCATGAGGAGCAGGCTTCGTTCGGGCGCAGCGGGAAACACCCGCCGACCGCGCGTCTCATGAACGATCGATTCGTGATCGAACGCGGCGTCGAAGCCCAGAAGGCTTAAGCGGAAACCGTTTTGCCCGCTCGCCTTGCCGTGACACACCCCGGAATTACAGCCGATTTTGGTGAGGATCGGCTCGACATCGCGAGTGAGCAATACGCGCGGAGGATCGACGAATCGACGTACCAAAACGTCGACACGCGTCGTTTCTCCTTGATATGTGACGACGATTTGTGCCGATCCGTCGCCGCGCGGCTCGACGTTCCCCGAGGCGTCGCCGGCGACGACGACGGGATTGGTCGTGCGATACGACGATCGTCCGGTGACGTCGACCTCGATTCCCGATTCGTCGATCGAGGTGACGATGAGTTGAGCGCGCGCGTCGCAGCCCACAAGTTCGATCCGAGCGGGCTCGACGATGATCGCGGCCGCGGCGATCGAGGCGTGAAACCCGAACAGAACGATCAACGGGGCGAAAGTTCGTCGCACGTCGCCTCCACGAATCCAGAATTTATCGAACCGACCGAATGATATCTCCCCCGCGAACGTCTCTTATTTACAGATGAATTTTGACAGAACCGCCGACGGGCGGCAAGTGCTCGAAGTTTCACGACCGCGGGATCTCATGCGTCGGCTCATGCTTGGAAGCAGCGGAGCCCGGGAAACCAATCCCTCGCCGAATCCATCGCACACCGACATCGGAGGAAAATGTGCTGAATCGAGCCGATCGGTCGAATCGATCGATCGCGCCGTTACTCCCTTTCGGCGGTTTGCGGGTTATGAATCGCGTTGAAATCGCGAGTTCGGAGTCGCGCACGCCGATTTCTCGCGTAATCGTTTTGATGGACGAGTCGAATCGATTGAAGAGAGGGACGGGGGCCCCTCGATCGCATCCTGCGTCTTTCCCCCGTCCCTCGGAACAACGCTTCCAGGCCGGGAGCGTTGATCGCTTGAATACCAGGTTGATTCCAGGAATCGTGATGTTGCTTACGCGCCGCGGTCGTCGTTCAAAAAAAGCGTCGCCGGGTCAAATTTAGTACAAGCCGGCGCGGAGTCAAACGTTGCGACGAGCAAATCAAAGATTCGTTAATTTTTCGATCGCATGAACCGGTATGCGCATTTCTCGGCCCCCTTCCTCCACGAAAAGCAGCCTGGCGCCCGATTCCAAACCCTTCGCTCGCGCGACGATCTCTCCGTTCCGAGCGACCACGCGAACAATCCGATCACGAAACTCACAATGATCAAACCACTCTCGGGCGAGCAATTCAAGCCCCTGTTCCGTGACACGATGATAATAATCATCGAGCGTTCCGATGAGCGCGCGAACGATTCGCGATCGATCGCCAAAACGACCCGAAATCACGCGTAACGACGTCGCCCTCTCGGCGAGATCGATCGGCCACGATTCGGCCGACTGGTTCACGTTGAGCCCGATTCCGAGAACCGTCGCGTCCCGCCGTTCCACCAAAATCCCCGCGACTTTTCGCTCGTTCACTCGGATGTCGTTGGGCCATTTGATCCGCGCGACATGCGTCCCGCCGAGCGCAAGATCGACCCCGCGAGCGACCGCGACCGCGGCGAGCGCCGTGAGCCAAAAAGGATCGTCGAGCGGATGTTTTGGGAACAGTAAGACCGACATCAAAATCGACGTCCCCCGCTCGGCGCTCCAAACGCCGCCACGCCGCCCTCGCCCCGCGGTCTGCTCTTCGGCAAGCGCCACGAACCCGTCGTTCGCCTTCGACCCCGAGGCTCGGAATGCGACGTCGTTCGTGCTCGTTACGCGATCCCAAACCGCGATTCGCCTGCCGATCGTCCTCGTTTCAAGCCTCCACTCGATCTGATCGGGGCACAACCGCGTAGCGGGAGCGCGAATCGCCGCCTCGACACGATCCCCGTCGCCCCGCACTTCGATACCGAAGCCGAAAGCCGCGAACTCGGCGAGAGCGCCTTCAAACTCGCCGCGGCTCGACAAATAATCGCCGATCCGCACGAAAGCCCCGTCGGCCTCGATCAATCGATTTAAAAACTCGCCGTTCATTATATTCGATAATTCTAATCTGGTTGTATTCTTATGTTTTTGTTTTTCCCCGACGCTCGCAAGCCGCCGGAAAATCGAGGCCAAGATCGAGCGCCGGAGCCGAATGCGTCAGCGCGCCGACGCTGATTCGATCGATCCCGGTCGCCGCGATCGCCGCGACGGTATCGAGTGATATCCCTCCCGAAGCCTCGATCAACGCGCGCGAACCGCTCCGGTTTCGCCTTCGTACGGCCTCGGCCGTCTCCTCTAATGAAAAATTATCTATTAATATGATATCCGCATCCGTATGAATCGCC
>JAKBCQ010000814.1 GCA_021807585.1 Planctomycetota bacterium
CACGTTAGTTTGTGATTGAGGTGTGGAGGCGACCGAAGGCTGTTGATTGGAGATGATTTGCGCCTCGGGAGCGGCGGGAGTTTGAGCGGTCGCCGTGGCGGGCGGCTGGGGGATCAGGCTTGCGGCCTTGGGGATATCGAGCCTGCCGAAGGTGGCGCCGGTCGCGGGGTCGTAAACGGGGTCCGACCCTTGTTGGAGCCATTGTTTGATCTGGGCGACGGTCGGTAGTGAGCCGAAGCGCGACTGATAGATTTGTTGGAGGAGGATGACGGCGCCCGTCACCTGGGGCGCGGCGAAGCTGGTTCCGGCGAGCGTGGCGTATTGATTGTTGTTGATTAGTCCGCTGAGGCCGACCCCGGGAGCGGCGATCGTCGTCGAACTGGTTCCCGTCGGCGAGGGGGCGAGCCGTTGCGCGTCGGAGGCGATCTGGTTCGCTCCATTGGTCGAGGTCACGCTGATCGCGTCGGAGACGATCGCGGGAAAGCCCATCCCCGGCGTTCCCTGGAACGAATTTCCCGCGGCGGCGACGACCGGTATGTTCAATTGATCCAGTTGATCAATCAAGTTTGTAATTGTTTGACCGATTCCCGATCCCTGGGCGAACCAATTGGCGGCGTAGTTGTTGCCGTCGGTAATTGATATATTAACAACCGTAATATTATATTTTTGGTAGTTGTTAATCACATATTGAAGGGCGTCGGCGATCCACTGGAAGTTTCCCTGTCCGGCGTTGTTAAAGGCTTTGAGTTCGACGAGATTGGCGCCCGGGGCGACTCCCGGTTCGGCGGGGTTGTTCGAGGCGATGAGGCTTGCGACCGCGGTTCCGTGTTGCGAGGTTGTGGCGATTGGATTGGGGGAGTTGTCGGCGAAATCTTGTCCGGCGATCACTTTGTAGCCGGGGCCGAAGCCGCCTCCGAGCGCCTGATCCTGGTAATCGACGCCGAGGTCGATCGCCGCGGCGGTCATTCCCGTTCCGTTCACTCCGTATTGCGCGCGGACCTGGGAGGCGCCGTCGAGGGTGTTGAAATCGACGGCGCCCGCGACGGGGGTTCCAAACGACGCGGCCGACGCCGCGATTGGAGCGTTCGGAGTCGAGCCGGCCTGATTAGGGATCGACACCGACAGCAGTCGGCGGGTTTCGAGCGATTCGACGACGAGGGAGCGAACGGCGCGGCGGGGTCGCCGGTTCTCACGAGAATAAAGCATGGGAAACCGTCTCCTCGGACGACCGCCATGCCTTTGGCTCTGGCCGCCCCGCGATTCGGTGGTTCGCGCCCCCCTTCCATGGCGCTCCCCCGGATGAATCATCCGACGAAGCGGCGACGGCGACCCCTCGTCCATTGGTTCGGGATCGACGCCTGACGGAACGCATACTGATCGAACATGTCTTCTTTACTAAATGTTGTGAATTCCAATTGCCGATTTCATCATTCAACCCGAACGCGATGAATCCCGTGCGACGAGCCCGATATCTTCGGCGATCGATCGATCGAAACCGATTCCGTCACGCTTCGACCTTGGCGATCGATCGGCCTTCTTGGCGCGATCGGAGCGAAGGATTAAAGCGCCGCGCGATTCCATGCGCGATGGGGAAAGCGAGTGCGACCGAGGCCCGCTACGAAGGGATTCGCAACGAACAGGCTTCCAGCCCCGCGGACGATCGCGTTCGATCGCCCGCCGATAACCAAGCATTCGGACGGAACCTCCGGTTTCGCGTCCAGCCGCGACGTTTTCGCGACGACTTCCGAATCGTCTTGTTCGACGAATCGGCGCGGTTATAGTGAGCCTCGGCTGCGATTCCGAAGGCCGACCGACCGCACCAGCTCAACCTTGAAGGCTGGGCTTGAAGTCGTCTTGTTAACTCAGGCACATTACTATCGGATTGGGGGAGGACCGAGATTGGCTCGAAAATCGGAAATCATCGCGGTGGTTCCGGCTCGTTTCGGATCAACCCGTTTACCCGGAAAACCTCTCCTAAGCGAGACAGGCCGACCGCTCATCCGGCATGTCGTCGACTCGGCTCGCAAGTCGAAGCGGCTAGATCGCGTGATCGTCGCAACCGACGATCGTCGGATCTTTGACGCGGTGCTCGGATTCGGAGGCGAGGCGATGATGACGCGAGCCGATTGCGCGAGCGGAACGGATCGGGTCGCGGAGGTCGCCGCGGGGGTTCCCGAGGCTTCGATCGTCGTCAACGTTCAGGGGGACGAGCCCGAGATCGAAGCGGATTCGATCGATTTGCTGGTTGATCTTTTGCTCGAAGCGGCGGCCGAGATTCCGATGGCAACGCTCGCCACTCCGATTACCGATCCGGAGGTTTTTCACGATACGTCGTGTGTGAAAGTGGTGATATCAACCGCGGGAACGGCTCTTTATTTTTCACGTTCGCCGATCCCGCACGATCGCGACGGATCGATCGCCCAGGGGCGCACTCTCGGGCTGCTCCATCTCGGCGTCTACGCGTATCGGCGCGACTTTTTGACGCGTTACGCCAAGATTCCGCCGACACGGCTCGAGGGCCTTGAAAAGCTCGAGCAACTGCGAGCGCTGGAAACGGGCGCGGCGATCAAGGTCGGCGTGGTCGATCGCGCCGCGGTCGGGATCGACACCCCCGACGATTACAAACGCTTCGTCGAGAGATTCCGTGCGAGCGAACAATCGGCTTGATATCATAATATATCAATATATCCAGATC